>NZ_JAABLQ010000007.1 GCF_009915765.1 Pannonibacter sp. XCT-53 | reverse complement strand
ATGGCGACGATCAGTCTTGAGAATGTCCGCAAGATCTATGCTGGCGGTGTTGAGGCGGTGAAGGGGGTGTCGATGGACATCGCCGACGGCGAGTTCATCGTGCTGGTGGGGCCGTCGGGCTGCGGCAAGTCCACGCTCCTGCGCATGATTGCCGGCCTGGAGGAGATCTCCGCCGGCGACATCCGCATCGGTGACCGGGTCGTCAACCGGGTCGATCCGGCCGACCGCGACATCGCCATGGTGTTCCAGAACTACGCGCTCTATCCGCACATGAGCGTCTACAACAACCTCGCCTATGGCCTGCGCAACCGCGGCGTGCCCAGGGACGAGATCGACCGCCGCGTCAAGGAAGCCGCCCGCATCCTCGAGATCGGTGCCTTCCTCGAGCGCAAGCCCAAGGCCCTCTCCGGCGGCCAGCGCCAACGCGTCGCCATGGGCCGCGCCATCGTGCGCGAGCCGGCCGCCTTCCTCTTCGACGAGCCGCTCTCCAACCTCGATGCCAAGCTGCGCGTCCAGATGCGCGTCGAGATCAAGCGCCTGCAGAAGAGCCTCGGCACCACCTCCGTCTATGTCACCCACGACCAGCTCGAGGCCATGACGCTCGCCGACCGGCTCGTCGTGCTCAACGGCGGCGCCATCGAGCAGATCGGCGACCCCATCGCCGTCTACGAGCAGCCCGCCTCCACCTTCGTCGCCTCCTTCATCGGCTCCCCGGCCATGAACCTGATCCCCGTCACCGTGCGGGATGGCCGCGCCGCCCTTGCCGAGGGCGACGGCCTCAGCGGGCCGGACCTCGCCGCCGGCGCCCCCTTCACCCTCGGCATCCGGCCCGAACATCTCCTGCCCGCCGAAACCCACCCGGCCGGCCCCGGTGATGTCAGCCTCAAGGTCACCGTCACCGTCCTCGAGCCCGTCGGCGCCGAGAGCTATCTCTATGGCACCATCGGCACTGGCTCAGGCAATGGCACGGGCACGGGCAATGGCAATCGCAACGGCAAGGGCAATGGCGGGCCGGAGATCGTCATCCGCGTCCCCGCCGCCGCCCGCCACGCCAGCGGCGAAACCCTCTCCTTCATCGCCCCAGCCGACCGCCTCCACCCCTTCGACGCAACCACCGGAAAGCGCATCCCGGCACGCCCGTGACACCCCCTCACCCC
>NZ_JAABLQ010000006.1 GCF_009915765.1 Pannonibacter sp. XCT-53 | reverse complement strand
GGTTCTTTGACAATTAGGATTTTGAAGGAAGGGAAGCGTGGCCGGCGTTGTTCTTGCGCGGCTGGGTCTCGAGAGGGGCCTGGCGCGGAGCAAGAGTTACGGCAGGTACGCTACTTTCTGTAGAAGCAAGGAAGACGTTTCGGGCTCAGTGATGGGTTTGAAACAGTCTCTGTCAAGTTCGCGAGCGCTGAGAAGCGATTGCGGGACTTTGAGTGCTTTATGCAGCGATTGAGGTGCCTGTGATTGAACTTTTGTTTAACCTGAGAGTTTGATCCTGGCTCAGAACGAACGCTGGCGGCAGGCTTAACACATGCAAGTCGAGCGCCTCGCAAGGGGAGCGGCAGACGGGTGAGTAACACGTGGGAACATACCCTTTGGTGCGGAACAACAACTGGAAACGGTTGCTAATACCGCATGAGCCCTACGGGGGAAAGATTTATCGCCAAAGGATTGGCCCGCGTCGGATTAGCTAGTTGGTGGGGTAAAGGCCTACCAAGGCGACGATCCGTAGCTGGTCTGAGAGGATGATCAGCCACACTGGGACTGAGACACGGCCCAGACTCCTACGGGAGGCAGCAGTGGGGAATATTGGACAATGGGCGCAAGCCTGATCCAGCCATGCCGCGTGAGTGATGAAGGCCCTAGGGTTGTAAAGCTCTTTCAGCGAGGAGGATAATGACGTTACTCGCAGAAGAAGCCCCGGCTAACTTCGTGCCAGCAGCCGCGGTAATACGAAGGGGGCTAGCGTTGTTCGGAATCACTGGGCGTAAAGCGCACGTAGGCGGACTTTTAAGTCAGGGGTGAAATCCCGGGGCTCAACCTCGGAACTGCCTTTGATACTGGAAGTCTGGAGGCCGAGAGAGGTGAGTGGAATTCCGAGTGTAGAGGTGAAATTCGTAGATATTCGGAAGAACACCAGTGGCGAAGGCGGCTCACTGGCTCGGTACTGACGCTGAGGTGCGAAAGCGTGGGGAGCAAACAGGATTAGATACCCTGGTAGTCCACGCCGTAAACGATGGAAGCTAGCCGTCAGGTTGCATGCAATTTGGTGGCGCAGTTAACGCATTAAGCTTCCCGCCTGGGGAGTACGGTCGCAAGATTAAAACTCAAAGGAATTGACGGGGGCCCGCACAAGCGGTGGAGCATGTGGTTTAATTCGAAGCAACGCGCAGAACCTTACCAGCCCTTGACATTTGGTGCTACCTCGAGAGATCGGGGGTTCTCTTCGGAGACGCCAGGACAGGTGCTGCATGGCTGTCGTCAGCTCGTGTCGTGAGATGTTGGGTTAAGTCCCGCAACGAGCGCAACCCTCGCCCTTAGTTGCCAGCATTCAGTTGGGCACTCTAGGGGGACTGCCGGTGATAAGCCGAGAGGAAGGTGGGGATGACGTCAAGTCCTCATGGCCCTTACGGGCTGGGCTACACACGTGCTACAATGGCGGTGACAATGGGCAGCGAAGGGGCGACCCGGAGCTAATCTCAAAAAGCCGTCTCAGTTCGGATTGTTCTCTGCAACTCGAGAGCATGAAGTTGGAATCGCTAGTAATCGCGTAACAGCATGACGCGGTGAATACGTTCCCGGGCCTTGTACACACCGCCCGTCACACCATGGGAGTTGGTTTTACCCGAAGGCGCTGCGCTAACCGCAAGGAGGCAGGCGACCACGGTAGGGTCAGCGACTGGGGTGAAGTCGTAACAAGGTAGCCGTAGGGGAACCTGCGGCTGGATCACCTCCTTTCTAAGGATGAACCTTCTGGTTCGTGCTTGCACGGATCATCTGGTTCACTTGGAACACAAGATCGGACGAGATCACGTCCGGTCGCTTCAAGAGCGCGGAACAACGCCGCCTTCGTTTCTCTTTCTTCAAGGATGATTGAGTGGTTCGCCACCTGGGGCAAGCGCTGCGCTTGATGCCGGGTAGTCAGCTCCGGTCCGCTGGACAGGCTGATGGGCTGGTAGCTCAGGTGGTTAGAGCGCACGCCTGATAAGCGTGAGGTCGGAGGTTCGAGTCCTCCTCAGCCCACCAAACCTTCGGTTCGGTGGTGTTTGCATCTTCACAGCAGGCAGACGCAAGTCTGAACTGTGAGGGTTGCGCTGGTCCAAGCCGGCAGGCTTGCAAGCGCAAGGCGCGCCGCGGCAGCCTGATCATGAAGCGACAAGCTTCATGTGAGGGACAGCGTGGCCGCGTGATGTGCAAAAATGGGGACATAGCTCAGTTGGGAGAGCGCGTGCTTTGCAAGCATGAGGTCGTCGGTTCGATCCCGTCTGTCTCCACCAAACCTTCGGTTTGGTTACGACAGCCGACATTTTTGCTTTGCTCGGGCTTTGCCCTCGCGGGTGTCTCCACCAAACGTGCCGGACGATGGGTCCTGGTGGTTTGGACTGGTGACCTGATCGATCACTCACTGGTTGAGCGGCTTTGGGCTGCTCCCTTTATCATCCTGAAGAAATTAGGGTTTGCCGGATCGACGAGATCTGGCCTGTTCTTGACATCGTTGAAGAGAAGGTTCTTTCGGCTCCGGGCTTGTGCCTGGACGTTGCGAAAGCGATGGTTCCGCACTTGACCGCGCGGATCGTTGAAAGAGCCTCGAGAAACTGGTCTTAAAATCGATGACCTGTTTGCACTGGTTGGCCTTGGGCTGGCTGGTGATCAAACATGGAATGGACATCGATAATGAGAGTGATCAAGCGTCTTAAGGGCATTTGGTGGATGCCTTGGCGACAAGAGGCGATGAAGGACGTGATACGCTGCGATAAGCGTCGGGGAGCTGCGAATGAGCTTTGATCCGGCGATTTCCGAATGGGGCAACCCACTCCGTATGGAGTACCCGCAAGGGAGCAAACCCGGGGAACTGAAACATCTCAGTACCCGGAGGAAAGGACATCAACAGAGACTCCGCTAGTAGTGGCGAGCGAACGCGGACCAGGCCAGTGGCTTAAGTTTAAGAACCGGAACCGTCTGGAAAGTCGGGCAACATGGGTGATAGCCCCGTACGGGTAGAAAGAACTTAAGTCCTCGAGTAAGGCGGGACACGTGAAATCCTGTCTGAACATGGGGGGACCACCCTCCAAGCCTAAGTACTCCTTGTCGACCGATAGTGAACAAGTACCGTGAGGGAAAGGTGAAAAGCACCCCGACGAGGGGAGTGAAACAGTTCCTGAAACCGGATGCCTACAAACAGTTGGAGCCCGCAAGGGTGACAGCGTACCTTTTGTATAATGGGTCAGCGACTTAATTTAACGAGCAAGCTTAAGCCGGTAGGTGTAGGCGCAGCGAAAGCGAGTCTGAATAGGGCGACATAGTTCGTTGGATTAGACCCGAAACCGGGTGATCTAGCCATGACCAGGTTGAAGGCACGGTAACACGTGCTGGAGGACCGAACCCACGCCTGTTGAAAAAGTCGGGGATGAGTTGTGGCTAGGGGTGAAAGGCCAATCAAACTCGGAAATAGCTGGTTCTCCGCGAAATCTATTTAGGTAGAGCGTCGACCGAATACCCTCGGGGGTAGAGCACTGGATGGGCTATGGGGACTTACCGTCTTACTGATCCTAACCAAACTCCGAATACCGAGGAGTACTAGTCGGCAGACACACAGTGGGTGCTAACGTCCATTGTGAAGAGGGCAACAACCCTGACCGCCAGTTAAGGCCCCCAAATCATGGCTAAGTGGGAAAGGATGTAGAACTCCCAAAACAACCAGGATGTTGGCTTAGAAGCAGCCATCATTTAAAGAAAGCGTAACAGCTCACTGGTCTAAATAAGGGGTTCCGCGCCGAAAATGTAACGGGGCTCAAGCCATGTGCCGAAACTGCGGGTGCACGCAAGTGCGCGGTAGCGGAGCGTTCCGTAAGCCAGTGAAGGGAGACCCGTGAGGGCTCCTGGAGGTATCGGAAGTGCGAATGCTGACATGAGTAACGACAAAGCGGGTGAGAGACCCGCTCGCCGAAAGTCCAAGGGTTCCTGCTCAACGTTAATCGGAGCAGGGTTAGCCGGCCCCTAAGGCGAGGCCGAAAGGCGTAGTCGATGGGAATGCAGTTAATATTCTGCAGCCTGCGGGTGGTGACGAATGCCGTGTATCGTATCCCCTTACTGGATTGGGGATGCGGTGAAGGTGTTCCAGGAAATAGCCCCCGCGTATAGACCGTACCCGAAACCGACACAGGTGGACTGGTAGAGCATACCAAGGCGCTTGAGAGAACTATGCTGAAGGAACTCGGCAAATTGCTCCCGTAAGTTCGCGAGAAGGGAGCCTTCTGACTGGGCAACCAGTCAGGAGGGGCACAGACTAGGGGGTGGCGACTGTTTATCAAAAACACAGGGCTCTGCGAAGCCGCAAGGCGACGTATAGGGTCTGACGCCTGCCCGGTGCCGGAAGGTTAAGAGGAGGTGTGCAAGCTCCGAATTGAAGCCCCGGTAAACGGCGGCCGTAACTATAACGGTCCTAAGGTAGCGAAATTCCTTGTCGGGTAAGTTCCGACCTGCACGAATGGCGTAACGACTTCCCCGCTGTCTCCAGCATAGGCTCAGTGAAATTGAATTCCCCGTGAAGATGCGGGGTTCCTGCGGTCAGACGGAAAGACCCCGTGCACCTTTACTACAGCTTCACACTGGTATTCGTGTCGACATGTGTAGGATAGGTGGTAGACGTCGAAGCGAGGGCGCCAGCTCTCGTGGAGTCATCCTTGAAATACCACCCTTGTCGTCATGGATATCTAACCGCGATGTAACAGCATCCGGGACCGTGTGTGGCGGGTAGTTTGACTGGGGCGGTCGCCTCCCAAATGGTAACGGAGGCGCGCGAAGGTGGGCTCAGAGCGGTCGGAAATCGCTCGTCGAGTGCAATGGCATAAGCCTGCCTGACTGCGAGACTGACAAGTCGAGCAGAGTCGAAAGACGGCCATAGTGATCCGGTGGTCCCTCGTGGAAGGGCCATCGCTCAACGGATAAAAGGTACGCCGGGGATAACAGGCTGATGACCCCCAAGAGTCCATATCGACGGGGTTGTTTGGCACCTCGATGTCGACTCATCGCATCCTGGGGCTGGAGCAGGTCCCAAGGGTATGGCTGTTCGCCATTTAAAGCGGTACGTGAGTTGGGTTCAGAACGTCGCGAGACAGTTCGGTCCCTATCTGCCGTGGGTGTAGGAGAATTGAGAGGATCTGTCCTTAGTACGAGAGGACCGGGATGGACGAACCTCTGGTGGACCTGTTGTGGCGCCAGCCGCAGTGCAGGGTAGCTATGTTCGGAATAGATAACCGCTGAAAGCATCTAAGCGGGAAACTAACCTCAAAACGAGTTCTCCCTGAAGAGCCGTGGTAGACCACCACGTCGATAGGAGGCATGTGGAAGCGCGGCAACGCGTGAAGCTGAGCCTTACTAATAGCTCGTCCGGCTTGATCACTCTCATTAATCAATGTCCATTCCATTCTGAAATCCCTCACGGGGCGCACGGCTAACGCCTGCCCCTCCGGGAGGGCGGCCTAACGGCCGGCGCGCGTCGCGCTTGCGAACCAAAGGTTCGTCACGTCCCTTGCGGACGCTCAAAATGCGACCACAAAACGCAAAAAACATCGATCAGCATTCCGCTGAAACAAGACCAGTTCCTCAATGTCTGCGCTTCGCCGGCCTGGTGGCCCCAGCGGGGGGCCCCCACCCGATCCCATTCCGAACTCGGCCGTGAAACCCCCCAGCGCCAATGGTACTTCGTCTCAAGACGCGGGAGAGTAGGTCGCTGCCAGGCCTGCAAAGCGCAGACAAACTCTTCAACACTCAAAGCTCCGAGGACAAAAATCCTCCCCATACACCCTACGCGGGGTGGAGCAGCCCGGTAGCTCGTCAGGCTCATAACCTGAAGGTCGCAGGTTCAAATCCTGCCCCCGCAACCAAAATC
>NZ_JAABLQ010000005.1 GCF_009915765.1 Pannonibacter sp. XCT-53 | reverse complement strand
GGCAGCTGCTCACTTGTCGCTTTCGGTCAGGCCCTTGATGAACCAGCTCTGGAACACCACCACGATGAGCACGGGTGGAAGCATGGCCAGGATCGTCAGGGCAAAGGCTTCGTTGTAGTCGGGGATCTGCGAGCCGATCCAGGACAGCAGGATCGTCTTGATGCCGCGCACGAGGGTGAAATAGGCCTCGTCATTGGTCATCAGCGTGGGCCAGAGATACTGGTTCCAGCCATAGACGAACATGATGATGAAGATCGCCGCGATCATGGTGCGGGAGATCGGCACCAGGATGTCGAGGAAGAAGCGGACGGGGCCGGCGCCGTCGATGCGGGCGGCCTCGACCAGTTCCTCCGGCACCGAGCGGAAGAATTGCCGGAAGTAGAAGGTGCCCGTGGCCGAGGCCAGCAGCGGCACGATCAGGCCGGAGTAGCTGTTGAGCATGCCGAGGCCCTGCACCACTTCGTAGGACGGCAGGATGCGCACCTCGAGCGGCAGCAGCAGCGTCGTGAAAATGATCCAGAAGAACAGGCTCGCCAGCGGCAGCCGGAAGTAGACCAGCGCATAGGCCGCGATCATCGACAGGGCAATCTTGCCCACGGCGAAGCCGACGCCGAGGATCAGCGAGTTCATCAGCATCGTCGTGCCGGTCACCTGACCGGTGAAGCCGCCCTGGTGCGTCAGGACCTTGGTGTAGGTCGCCACCAGCTCGTCGCCCATCGAGAGCATCAGGCCGTTCTGGTGGATCTCGATGGACGAATGGGTGGAGGTCAGGAACGCCATCACCACCGGCGCGATCATGAAGAAGGCGCCGAGGATCAGGAGCAGGTGGTCGAACGGTCTGACGCGGGACATGACGGGCTCCTCAGCCGTAGTGGACACGCCGCTCGATGAAGCGGAACTGGGCCATGGTGAGCAGCAGCACCACCACCATCAGGATCACCGACTGGGCCGACGAGCTGCCCAGGTCGTTGGAGCGGAAACCGTCGAGATAGACCTTGTAGACCAGCGTGACCGGATTGTTGGCCGGTTCGTTGCGGGTCACGATGTCGATGATCCCGAAGGTGTCGAACAGCGCGTAGGTCATGTTGATGATGAGCAGGAAGAAGGCCGTCGGCGCCAGCAGCGGCAGCGTCACGGTCCAGAAGCGGCGCAGCTCCGAGCGGCAGTCGATCGCCGCCGCCTCGCGCAGATGCTTCGGGATGGCCTGAAGCCCGGACAGGAAGAAGATGAAATTGTAAGGGATCTGCTTCCAGACGGCGATCACCACCATGGCGAAGGCGGTGTCGTAGTAGTTGACGCCGACGCGCATGTCCCAGCCGAAGACCGCGGCCAGATCCACCAGCGGCCCGATGTGCTGGTCGAAGAACATGATGCCGATCAGGCCGGCCACCGGCGGCGCGATGGCATAGACCCACATCAGCAGGGTGCGGTAGGTCGAGGCGCCGGTCAGCACCGCGTCGGCTTTCACGGCGAGCACGAGCGCGATCGTCAGCGACAGGAAGGTCACGATCAGCGTGTAGAAGACAGTGAACCGGGCAATGCGCAGATATTCCGCCGATCCCAGCACCATCGCGTAGTTTTCCAGGCCCACGAAGGTCGCGCCGAAGCCGAACGGGTCCTCGATGTAGAAGGAGGACTGGATCGCCTGGGCGGAGGGCCAGTAGAAGAAGATGAAGATGATCACCAGCTGCGGCGCAAGCAGAAGGTAGGGCAGCAGCGGCGAGGAGAACTGGGCGCGCTTCATGGGCTTGCTCGCGGATCTGGCGGGCGTCCTGGACCCGGTGGGCCGGCAGGACGCGGAACGGACGACAGGATGAACGGCCGGGCATGGCCCGGCGTTCAGCATGATCCCCCCGAGTTTCGCTCGGTTTCCGTCATTCCGGACAAGGTGAGCGTTCAGCGAACCGCAGATCCGGAATCCAGCGCGTCAGTGCGAGCGCACGCGAACCCAAAGACAATGCAACGCAAAAAGCATGCGCTTGATCGGGTCCGTCGCGCTTCGCGCGGCTGACATCTGGATCCCGGCTCGTCGCTTCGCTTTCGCTCGGCTTGGCCGGGATGACGGGGGTAGGTTACTCGGCAGGTCGAACGGCCGGGCATGGCCCGGCCGTTGTCTCACTGGCAGGATCAGATCAGCCGGCGGTCTTGGCGAAGCGGGCGAGGATCTGGTTGGCCTCGTCCTCGATCGTCTTGAAGGCGTCCTCGACCTTGGTCTGGCCGGAGAAGACCTTGCCGAATTCGCGGTTCATGACGTCGCGGATCTGCGGGTAGAAGCCCATGCGGTAGCCCTTCGACCACTCGCCGCCCGGCAGCATCAGCTGCTTGATGCCGACTTCCGCGGCCGGCGTCTGCTGGTAGTAGCCGTCCTTCTTGGCCAGCTCGTAGGCGGCCGAGGTGATCGGCACGTAACCGGAGGTCTTGTGGTACCAGTACTGGATGTCCGGCGAGCTCAGGAAGTGGAAGAAGTCGGCCGTGCACTTGTTCTCCGCGGCCGGCTTGCCGGCCATGGCGAACAGGGCAGCGCCGCCGATGAAGGAGTTGGTGCCGGCGCCCTTGATGCCTTCCCAGTAGGGCAGGAACGTCGCGCCGAACGGCATGGTCGCGGTCTTCTGCAGGCCGCCGAAGGAGCCCGACGAGCCGATCCAGAGAGCGACCTTGCCTTCCTCGAACGGCTTCTGGTTCTCGTTCCAGCCGGCGCCGAAGAAGCCGAACAGGCCCTGGTCCTTCCAGGCCACGAGCTTTTCAAACATCTTGCGCTGTTCGGGGGTGTTGACGAGGATCTTGGTGCCTTCCACGCCGCTGAAGCCGTTGCTGTTGGTGGCAAACGGCAGGTTGTTGCGGGAATGGAAGTTCTCGACCATCTGCCACGGCAGGTGCGACTGGACCAGCGGGATGAAGCCGGCATCCTTCAGCTTCGGGGCAATCGCCTCGAACTCTTCCCAGGTCTTCGGGGCCTCGACGCCGGCCTTCTTCAGCGCATCGACGTTGTAGTACATGATCGGCGCGGACGAGGAGAGCGGCATGCCGACGAACTTGCCGGCCGCATCGGCGTAGAAGTAGCGCACGCCCTGAATGTAGTCGTCCGCCTTGAACGGGTAGCCGGCCTCGCGCAGCAGGTCTTCCGCGGCAACGGTCGCGCCCTTGGCGTTGATGATGGTGGCCGCGCCGGCGTCAAACACCTGCAGCACGTTCGGCTGCTGGCCCGAGCGGAAGGCCGCGATGCCGGAGGCCAGGGCCTCTTCGTAGTTGCCCTTGGAGACCGGCGTCAGGACGCAGGCCGAC
The DNA here is from genome assembly GCF_009915765.1 of Pannonibacter sp. XCT-53. Lineage (NCBI taxonomy): Bacteria > Pseudomonadati > Pseudomonadota > Alphaproteobacteria > Hyphomicrobiales > Stappiaceae > Pannonibacter > Pannonibacter tanglangensis. The sequence continues at coordinate 3,830 of NZ_JAABLQ010000005.1, read as the reverse complement.
TGGGCCGCGTTGAACTTGGTCGCCAGCTCGTTCAGGATCTCGCCGTTCCGGCCACCCATGCCGTGCCAAAAGCTGATCTGGGTTGCGGCGAAGGCGGGGGCAGAGAACCCGGCGAGGGCAGCCGCGGCAACGGTACCGGCGACGAACTTGCGGAAAGACATGGAACACTCCCTGATTGGAATGGGCTGACGCGCGCCCGGAGGCGCGCAGCCTGTCGCAGCGCGGCCAGACCGGACGGCTCGATGGGCGACGACTGCGTAGTGTTTTCATATGAACGCGTGATGTCGTCGTGACGAATATTCGACGACAGTCGCGTCACCAGCCCCTTCCCGTGTCACCGGCATGCAAAGCCGGCCTGCAGGGCCGATTGTTACAGGGCGGTTACAATGGAATTTCGTGGAACGGGATGAAACATCGTCGAACCGCGCCCGGATTTACACGGAATGGCAGGTTCTTGCTGCGTCGCACCGTACCCGGGACGCTGCGGGGGCATTGTCGACGTCATCGAACTGTCGTACAACTTTCATATGAACGACATGCGCCGTTCATATGAAAACAATAAGCAGCGCAGGGACACGCCAGCCGGCACATTTGCCGGCCCGGCAGACGGTTCCAAGCGCTGTCCGGGCCAGACGGCCCCTCAACTGGGAGCAGGAAACACAATGGCTACTCGGCATCTCATGGCCAGCCTCGTCGCCGCCGCGACGCTGGCAGGCACCTCGACCTTCGCCTTCGCCGCGACCGAAATCACCTGGTGGCATGCCATGGGTGGCGAGCTCGGCGCGAAGCTGGAAGGCGTCGCCAACGCGTACAACGCGTCGCAGAGCGACTACAAGATCGTGCCCGTCTACAAGGGCTCCTACGCCGAAACCCTGACGGCGGCCATTGCCGCGTTCCGTGCCGGCCAGCAGCCGCACATCGTCCAGGTCTTCGAGGTCGGCACCGGCACCATGATGGCCGCCAAGGGCGCCGTCTATCCGGTCTACCAGCTGATGAAGGACGCCGGTGAAGACTTCGACCCGAAGGCCTTCCTGCCGTCCGTCGTGGGCTATTACACGGACACCGAGGGCAACATGCTCTCCATGCCGTTCAACTCGTCCACGCCGGTGATGTATTACAACAAGAACGTCTTCACCAAGGCCGGCCTTGATCCGAACACCCCGCCGAAGACCTGGGAAGACGTTGAAGCCTTCTCCAAGAAGATCATGGAGTCGGGCGCGGCGAAGTGCGGCTTCACCACGGGCTGGGTGTCCTGGGTCCAGACCGAAAACTTCTCGGCCTGGCACAACCAGCAGATCGGCACGCTGGAGAACGGCTTCGGCGGCCTGAAGACCGAACTGACCTTCAACAACCCGCTCGTTGCCAAGCACTGGGGCAACCTGAAGACCTGGCAGGACGCCGGCATCTTCCAGTATGGCGGCAAGGGTGGCGGCAACGACGCTCCCCCGAAGTTCTACTCGCAGGAATGCGCCATGTACATGAACTCCTCCGCCTCGCGCGCGGGCGTTCTGGCCAACGCCAAGGACTTCGAGGTCGGCATCTCCATGCTGCCGCACTACGCCGACGTGAAGCCGCAGAACTCCATCATCGGCGGCGCCACCCTCTGGGTGCTGCAGGGCAAGGCGGACGCCGAGTACAAGGGCGTTGCCGACTTCTTCTCCTACCTGTCGTCGCCGGAAGTGCAGGCACAGTGGCACCAGGACACCGGCTACCTGCCGATCACCCAGGCGGCCTATGAGCTGAGCAAGCAGCAGGGCTTCTACGAGAAGAACCCGGGTGCCGACGTCTCGATCAAGCAGATCACGCTGAACGCTCCGACGGCCAACTCCAAGGGCCTGCGCTTCGGCAGCTATGTCCAGATCCGTGACATCATCGACGAGGAGTTCCAGCAGGTCCTGAGCGGTGCCAAGACCGCCGACGTGGCCCTGAACGACCTGGTCAAGCGCGGCAACGCCCTGCTGCGCGAATTCGAGGCGGCCAACGCCAACTGATCCGTCCGGATCCAAGATGCCCGCGTCCCGGTCGGCCAGTCTGGCCACCGGGGCGTGGGTCTTTCTGTTCGCCGCGCGACCGGGTGTCCAGCATGCAAACCAAACGCACGATCTTCCCCAACAAGGCCCTGCCCTATCTCCTGCTGGCGCCTCAGCTCGCGATCACGAGCGTGTTCTTCTTCTGGCCGGCCGGACAGGCAATCTGGCAATCGTTCCTCCGCGAGGATGCCTTCGGCTTCAAGACCACCTTCGTCGGTCTGGCGAACTACACGGCGCTGCTCTCCGATCCCAACTACATGAGCTCGCTGCAGGTGACGGCCGTGTTCTCGGTCTGCGTGGCAGTGCTGTCGCTCGGCGTCGCCCTTGCCCTTGCCGTTGCGGTCGACCGCCTCATCCGCGGGGCAAGCGCCTACACGACGTTGCTGCTGTGGCCCTATGCCGTTGCCCCGGCCATTGCCGGCGTCCTCTGGTGGTTCCTGTTCAACCCGACCATCGGCATCCTGCCCTACATGATGGAAATGGTGGGATATGACTGGGATCACTCCCTCAACAGCACCGACGCCATGATCCTGGTGATCATCGCCGCGAGCTGGAAGCAGATCTCCTACAATTTCATCTTCTTCCTCGCCGGCCTGCAGTCGATCCCGATGTCGCTGAAAGAGGCGGCAGCGATCGACGGGGCCGGGCCGTTCAAGCGCTTCTTTACGATCACCTTGCCGCTCCTGTCGCCGACCTCGTTCTTCCTGATGGTCGTCAACGTCGTCTATGCCATGTTCGACACCTTCGGCATCATCCATGCCACCACCGAAGGTGGCCCGGCCCAGTCGACCAACATCCTGGTCTACAAGGTGTATTCGGACGGCTTCATCGGCCTGAACCTCGGGTCGTCGGCGGCCCAGTCGGTCATCCTGATGGCGATCGTCATCGTCCTTACCTTCATCCAGTTCCGCTATGTCGAGCGGCGCGTGGCCTACTAGGACAAGCCCGTCATGGTCGAAAACAAACCCTGGCTCACTGCCCTTGCCCACCTGGTCCTGATCCTCGGGGTCATCGCGGTCGCGTTTCCGGTCTATGTGGCGCTGATTGCCTCGACGCGGGCCCCCGACGAGTTCATGTCGGGCCTGATCCCGCTCGTGCCCGGCCCGCATGCCCTGCAGACCTACTGGGAGCTGCTGACGACGGGCGCCTCCACCTCCGGCGCCCCGCCGCTAGGGCCGATGATGCTGAATTCCCTGGTGATGGCGCTGATCATCGCCACCGGCAAGATCGCGATCTCGATCCTCTCGGCCTTCGCGATCGTCTATTTCCGCTTCCCGTTCCGGCAGTTCTTCTTCTGGATGATCTTCATCACCCTGATGCTGCCGGTCGAGGTGCGCATCCTGCCGACCTTCAAGGTGGTCGCGGATCTGGGCATGCTGAACAGCTATCTCGGCCTGACCGTGCCGCTGCTGGCCTCGGCCACCGCGACCTTCCTGTTCCGCCAGTTCTTCCTGACGGTGCCGGACGAGCTGCTGGAAGCCGCCCGCGTCGACGGGGCGGGGCCGATGAAGTTCTTCCGCGACATCCTGCTGCCCTTGTCGCAGACGAACATCGCCGCCCTCTTCGTCATTCTCTTCATCTACGGCTGGAACCAGTATCTCTGGCCGCTGCTGGTGACCACCGACACCGGCTACTACACGATCGTGATGGCCATCAAGCGCATGGCCGACGTGGCCGATGGCCTGCCCTACTGGAACTACGTGATGGCCGCAGCCGTCCTGTCGATGCTGCCGCCCGTGCTTGTCATCATCGTGATGCAGAAGCTCTTCGTCAAAGGTCTTGTGGAGACGGAAAAGTAAA
>NZ_JAABLQ010000004.1 GCF_009915765.1 Pannonibacter sp. XCT-53 | reverse complement strand
AGAAAGTAGCGTACCTGCCGTAACTCTTGCTCCGCGCCAGGCCCCTCTCGAGACCCAGCCGCGCAAGAACAACGCCGGCCACGCTTCCCTTCCTTCAAAATCCTAATTGTCAAAGAACCGGGCAAAGCCCTCAACCTTTCGGGACGAACTGTCCGTGCCTCCGGAGAGGGTCTGGACTGCTCTGTCTGTCAGGCAGAACCGACGGTCAGTGGCGCGTCACCAGTTGGCAGCGCCGCCGTCGATGGGTGGGTTATACGCAGACCCCATTTCCGAGTCAACACAGATTGTCAAAAAAGATTCACATGGCGAAAAGCCGCAGAATCCGTTGCGTCCACGCGCCCTGCAGGCCTGTGGGAAACCTCGTTTTCCCGGCTTAGCCTGCAAATTTCTTTTTTGCCCCCTCCCCGTTAACCGGCCTTAATCATGCCGGAAAAGGCCGTTAGCCGGGATGTCCGGTGCCATCGGCGCCCGCATCGGCGCCCGCACCGGCACGACCGGGCTCCTCGCCCCGCAGGCGTGGCGTCCGGCGCGTCCGGTCGGCGCCAGATGGAGCCAGATGGAGCCAGATGGAGCCGGTTGACGCCGGCACCGCGGCAAGGGGGCCGCCTGACGGCACGGGGGCCATGCGGGCCCGGACCGGACAGGCCGGCCCTTGACTGACAGTCCGGCACCGGCCCGGATGCTGCAGCGTTGACCTTTCCCGGCCGAGCCTGCATTTTTGCGTCGGCCACAGGTCAGCCTGCGGTCCGCCGGTGCGACCGGACCAGAAGCGAAGAGAGAACGACAGCCCCGGCGGGCACGGGCGGACAGGGCTCCTGTCCGGCTTCACCTCCAGGGAGCTGCCATCAGGATAAGGCGATCCATGCATCTGGGCCCGTTCCAGTCCCACGCACATCCTTCCGTCGACCTGGGCGAGACCCCGCCGCTCGTCGTCTATGACGAGCGCAACGCCCTGCCCGACCGGCGCAAGGTCAGCCTGCGCTGGCTCACCGGCACGGTGCTCACCGGCCTGACCTCGGTGATGCTGATGGGGGGCGCCCTGATGGCGGCGCTTGACGGCCAGTACCGGGTCGCGGCCGCCACCAATCCCGAACCGGATCCGGCCGCGGTCGCCAGCACCCTCACCTCCGGCACCAAGGGCGACCGGGTCTCGCGCCGCTCCGCCCAGTTCACCAACCGCCAGGTGATCCCCGTCAACGTGATCACCCGCGTCGGCGACCGCGACTTCATCAAGGCCAAGCCCTATGTGCTGGTGAATGCGAGCCTTGCCAGCCGCAAGACGCCGGAGCTGACAGCCCGGATCCCGGAGTTCAACCCGCTGCAGATGTTCTCCGACGGGCAGAAGGCCGCGACCGACCGCGCGGTCTCCGACGGCATCTACTCCGCCCGCGCGGAAGGCGAGTTCAGCATCACCCAGTCCGATTTCCCCGTGAACAGCCCGATGATCGACCTCGCCCTGACGCCGGACGAGGCCGCCGTGGCCCGCGAGGTCAGCGCCTCGGCGCAGATGCTGGCAGACGACAGCATCGACATGGCCGGCCGGACCATCGTCGATCCGGGCCGGTTCGACTTCAGCCTGGCGCGCCTGTCCGACTTCGACCGGCTGCAGGTCCGCATCACCCAGGAAAACGTGTCCTTCGTCTCCAAGCAGGAAGACGAGACGGTCATGGTCGGGATCGACGAACGGATCCTGCCGGTGCTGGAAGGTCAGGACCTCAAGGACCTGCTCGTCGACAACGACGCCTCGGATGTGGAGGCGGAATCGATCCTGGCCGCCTTGCGGCACGGGGCCGGTGTCGTCGAGGTGAAGGAAGGCGAGCGCCTGCGCATCGGCATGGCGGCGGACCCCAACACGCCGGGCCGCATGCGGCCCGAGCGCGTCAGCATCTACGGCGAGCGTGATCACAAGGTCACGGTGGCCCGCGCCGACAATGGCACCTATGTGGTCGCCGCGGCGCCGACCGACGTGATGGGCGACGCCATGGCAGACGCCTTCGCCGAGGCCAGCCGGGCGGCCACCAGCACCAGCGGGTCCGTGCCCTCGCTCTATGAAGGCATCTACCTGACCGCGCTGGAGCAGGAGATCCCCGAACCGCTGATCGGCGAACTGGTCCGCGCCTTCTCCTATGACGTCGACTTCAACGCCCGCGTCCAGCCGGGCGACGCCATCGAGGTCTTCTACGGCCTGACCGAGGACGGCACCGACGAGCCGGCAGAAATCCTCTACGCCTCGCTCACCACGAGTTCGACCTTGCGCCGGCTCTACCGCTTCCGCACGCCCGATGACGGCGAGGTCGACTACTATGACGAAGCCGGACGCAGCGCCAAGAAGTTCCTGATGCGCAAGCCGCTGTCCGGCGGCGTGTTCCGTTCGGGCTTCGGCATGCGGCGCCACCCCATCCATGGCTTTGCCAAGATGCACACGGGCGTCGACTGGTCGGCATCGCGCGGCGTGCCGATCATGGCCGCCGGCAACGGCACGGTCATCAAGTCGGAATGGGTGTCCGGCTACGGCAAGCGCGTCGAGATCCGCCACGCCAACGGCTATGTCACGACGTACAGCCACATGAACGACTTCGCCAAGGGCATCGTCGAGGGCACCCGGGTCACCCAGGGCCAGATCATCGGCTACATCGGGTCGACCGGCCTCTCCACCGGCCCGCACCTGCATTACGAGGTGCTGGTGAACAACAATTTCGTGGATCCGATGCGCATCCGCCTGCCGCGCGGCCGCGTGCTGGAAGGCGAGATGCTGGCGGCCTTCGAGGAGGAGCGCGACCGCATCGACGCCCTGCTCGACCGTGGCCCGCGCAGCTCGCGTGTGGCCTCGGCCAGCACGGTCGCCCGCTGAGGGACGCCCTGCCCGCCCGCGCCTGACCCGGAATTCACACCGCAGACCGGACAGAAAAACGGCCCGCACGCGCGGGCCGTTTCCGTTTCTGCGCTCTGCTGTCGATCAGTCAGCTGTCGATCAGGCAGCTGTCAGTCAGGCAGCTGTTGATCAGGCAGCTGTCGATCAGGCCGCCACCGACTGGTCCGCCGTGCGGCTGAACAGCAGACGATCGGTTCCGGCCGAGACGGAGATGTGGTCCCCGTCCTGGATCTCGCCGGCAAGGATCTTCTCGGCCAGCGGATCCTGCACCTCCTTCTGGATCACCCGCTTCAGCGGACGGGCGCCATAGGCCGGATCATACCCCTTCTGCGACAGCCAGCCGACCGCGCCCTCGTCGAGATCGAGCCGGATCTTCCGGTCGGCCAGCAGCGACCGCAGGCGGCCGAGCTGGATCTCCACGATGGAGGCCATCTGGTTGCGCTGCAGCCGGTGGAACAGCACGATCTCGTCAAGCCGGTTGAGGAACTCGGGGCGGAAATGACCGCGCACGACCTCCATCACCTCGCTGCGGACAGCATCGGAATCCTGCCCCTCGGGCTGGCTGACGAGATACTCGGCCCCGAGGTTCGAGGTCATGATGATGAGCGTGTTGCGGAAGTCCACCGTCCGGCCCTGGCCATCGGTCAGCCGGCCGTCATCCAGCACCTGCAGCAGCACGTTGAAGACATCCGCATGGGCCTTCTCGATCTCGTCGAACAGCACGACCTGATAGGGGCGCCGCCGCACGGCTTCGGTCAGCGTGCCGCCTTCCTCGTAGCCGACATAGCCCGGAGGCGCGCCGATCAGCCGGGCCACGGAGTGTTTCTCCATGAACTCCGACATGTCGATGCGCACCATGGCCGTGTCGTCATCGAAGAGGAACGAGGCCAGCGCCTTGGTCAGCTCGGTCTTGCCGACGCCGGTCGGCCCGAGGAACATGAACGAGCCGATCGGCCGGTTCGGATCCTGCAGGCCGGCGCGGGCGCGGCGCACGGCGGTCGACACCGCATGAATGGCTTCCGCCTGCCCGACCACACGGCGGGCCAGCTCGTCCTCCATGCGCAGCAGCTTGTCGCGTTCGCCTTCCAGCATCTTGTCGACCGGAATGCCGGTCCACTTCGACACCACCTGGGCGATGTGGCTGGAGGTCACGGCCTCATCGACCATCGCCCCTTTCTGCAATGCGGATGCACCTTCGGCCAGCTTGCGCTCAAGCTCCGGGATGACGCCATAGGCAAGCTCGCCGGCCCGGGCGAGATTGCCCTGGCGCTGCGCCTTCTCGAGTTCGCCGCGCGCCTGGTCGAGCTGTTCCTTCAGCTTCTGCTCGGAGGTCAGCTTGGCCTTCTCCGCCTGCCAGCGGCCGGTGAGCTCGGCCGACGCCTGCTCCAGCTCCGACAGCTCCTTCTCGAGCTTGCCCAGACGGTCGAGCGTGGCCGCATCGCTTTCCTTCTTCAGCGCCTCACGCTCGATCTTGAGCTGGATGATGCGGCGGTCCAGTTCATCAAGCTCTTCCGGCTTGGAATCCACCTGCATGCGCAGACGGCTGGCGGCCTCGTCCATCAGGTCGATCGCCTTGTCCGGCAGGAACCGGTCGGTGATGTACCGGTTGGAGAGGGTCGCGGCCGACACGATGGCGCTGTCTGTGATGCGCACCCCGTGATGCAGCTCATACTTCTCCTTGATGCCGCGCAGGATGGAGATCGTGTCCTCGACCGTCGGTTCACTGACAAAGACCGGCTGGAAGCGACGGGCAAGGGCCGCATCCTTCTCCACGTGCTTGCGGTACTCGTCGAGCGTGGTGGCACCGACGCAATGCAGCTCGCCGCGCGCGAGCGCAGGCTTCAGCAGGTTGGAGGCATCCATCGCCCCATCCGCCTTGCCCGCCCCCACCAGCGTGTGCATCTCGTCAATGAACAGGATCACGCCCCCGGCGGCCGCCTCGACCTCCGACAGGATCGCCTTCAGCCGTTCCTCGAACTCGCCGCGATACTTGGCCCCGGCGATGAGAGCGCCGAGATCCAGGGCCAGGAGCTGCTTGTCCTTCAGCGATTCCGGCACATCGCCATTGACGATGCGCAGGGCCAGGCCCTCGGCGATGGCCGTCTTGCCAACGCCCGGCTCGCCGATCAGCACCGGGTTGTTCTTGGTGCGACGCGACAGCACCTGGATGGTGCGGCGGATCTCCTCGTCGCGGCCGATCACCGGATCAAGCTTGCCGTCACGCGCCACCTGGGTCAGGTCGCGGGCATATTTCTTCAGCGCGTCATACTGGTTTTCCGCGCTGGCCGACTGGGCGGTGCGGCCCTTGCGCAGGGCGTTGATCGCCTGGTTCAGCGCCGCCGGCGTCACGCCCGCGCGCGCCAGGATCTTGCCCGGCTCGCTGTCGGCATCCATAGCCAGCGCGAGCAGCATGCGCTCGACGGTGACGAAACTGTCGCCCGCCTTGTCGGCGAGCTTCTCGGCCTGATCGAAGAAGCGGGCCGTCGGCGCGGCCATGTAGAGCTGGCCCGAACCGCCCGACACCCTGGGCAGCTTTTCCAGCGCCCGGTCGACCTCGGCCTTGGCCTCGCGCGAACGCCCGCCCGCACGGTCGATCAGACCGGAGGCCATGCCTTCGGGATCGTCGAGGAGCACCTTCAGAATGTGGTCGGGAAGAAACTGCTGGTGTCCCTGCCCCAGCGCATAGGTCTGGGCCGACTGGATGAAGCCGCGCGCCCGCTCGGTGAATTTCTCGATGTTCATCATGACCTCCTTGCCGCCGGTCCACCCGAAGCATGGCCGGCGTATCGGACTGCGGCCCCCGGCAAGCGGGCGACCGCGCCATCCTTGCGATGGCCTCTCCGATATAGTGTTGCAAATCGACAACAAAAGGGGGAGGCCCGGCAACTCCGGATCTTTCCTAACAGCCGAGGCTCGCCTGGCGCTGGAGCGATCCCCGACCTGTGCCGCCGGAGGCGGAACAGGTCGATATGGGGCGGGGCAGTCCCGTGCCGGCGCCGGAACGACAAGACGGCGCCCGGGGACCCGGACGCCGTCTTGAGGATTGGTCGGACAGGACAGGCCGGCAAGGACGTGCCGGCAAGGGCTGGCCAGTCAGGACAGGCCGGTCAGGCGTCGCTGCCCGCGACGGCCTCGGCGTCCTTCGGACGGCGCGGGCGCGGGGCGCGGCGGACCCGCGGCTTGGCCTCGCCGGCCTCGCCTGCATCCGCTTCCGGTGCGGCGGCAACGGGCTCGACAACCTCGGCCGGTGCGGCCTCGGCCTCGTCCGCGCCGCGGCGCTGGCCACGACCCCGGGTGCCACGCAGACGGCGGCGCGGCTTGTCATCCTCGCCCCCCTCGTGCCCGGCATCGAACACCTGGTCTTCCGCCTCGTCATGGGCGACCGGGCCGCGGGTGGCCTGACCGCTCAGGTCGATCACGGGCATGCTCTCGATGAAAGGCTGCGGCGTGTCGGCGGTGACATAGTCCACCGGACGGGCCGCCCGTTCGTAGCGCTCGCCACGATCCCGGCGGTCGCGGTTGCCGCGCTCCGGACGGTCGCCACGCTCGGCACGATCGGGACGATCGCCACGCTCCGGGCGCTCGCTCCGCTCGGGGCGCTCGCCCCGGTCCGGACGCTCGCCCCGGTCGGGACGGTCACCTCGGTCGTACCGCTCGCCCCGCTCCATGCGGTCGGGACGTTCGCCGCGTTCAGCCCGCTCGGGGCGTTCCGCACGATCGGACCGTTCGGGGCGATCGATCTGCTCGAAACGCTCGCCGCCGATGTCCTCGTCGTCCTCGTCCTCATGCGCCCCGTCGAACCGCAGGCCATTGGCGGACAGCATGTTGGGTTGGGCAGCCGCAACGATGCGCAGGTAGTGCTCGGCGTGCTGGAAATAGTTTTCCGACATCACACGGTCACCGGCTGCCTGGGCATCGCGGGCCAACTGCTGGTACTTCTCCGCGATATGCAGAGCCGTCCCACGGATCTTCACGTCCGGTCCGTTCGATTCAAACGTCCGGTTAAGCGGGTTGGGTCCCTTGCGGCCACCCCTGCCACGCATACGCTGCTTGTTTTGATTTCCTGGTCTCATCCTGCCGTTATCTCTTAAGGGAACGGCGACCGGCACCCGGCCGATCAATCACGTGGCGTCGCCTGCACACCTCCGGTCGTGACCGCCATGACGACAGATCAGCGCCCGGCGGCCAAACGCCCGCCTGTTAGCAAAGCCCGATGCGACCGCTCCGTCCCGTAGAATGAGACTGCGTTCGCCATCATCTGCGACAGACCGAATGCCGGAGCTTTTTGAAATTCATCGGTTCCCAAAACGCGTCGCGATCGTTTGGCCCGATATCCCCGTCCAGGCTAGATCGCCGAGCAGGCAGTATAGTCCTGCCCCGATTGCGTCATTCCGGCTTCGGCGAGGTGAAACTAGCCCGTTCCCGGCAGATTTCCAAGCCCTTTTTCCGCACAAAAAGACCGGTTTCAGTCAGATCTTCCAGCCCAGCACAACGCGATCAAGGCCGGCCAGATCCTGAACGATCTCAATGCGTTGAAAGCCGGCTGCGGCAAACAGGCCTGCCACGGACGCACCTTGTGCGGCTCCGATCTCGCATGCCAGCAGCCCGCCGTGGCGCAGAAGGTCATGACATTGCGGCGCAAGAACACGATAGGCATCAAGCCCGTCCGCACCGCCGTCGAGCGCCAGAATCGGGTCGTGATCACGCACGCCGGGGTCCAGTGCAGCGAGCTCCGCGTGGCTGATGTAGGGCGGATTGCTGACGATCACGTCAAGCCCGGGCGCAAGCGCAGCCGCGTAGTCGCCCTGCAGGAACAGGACCCGCCCGGCGAGACCGTGCCGCAGGGCGTTGCCGCGCGCCGTCGCCAGCGCATCGGGCGACAGGTCCACCGCGAGCGCCAGTGCCAGCGGCAGCCGGCCGAGCAGCGCCAGGCAGATCGCCCCGGTGCCGGTGCCGAGATCGGCAATCCGGAGCGGGGCCTCGGGAGAGACGCGGGCCAGCACGGCCTCGACCAGGATCTCCGTGTCGGGCCGCGGCTCCAGCGTGCCGGCGGAGAGCGCAAGCTCGAGCCCGAAGAACTCGCGCCGGCCAAGGATGCGGCCGACGGGCATTCCGGCGAGACGGTGCTGCAGATGCGCCTCGGCCAGGGCCGCACCTTCCCCCGACACGGCCTCGTCGGGATCGAGCACCAGCGAGGCCGGATCGATGCCGAGGGCTGCCGCCGCCAGCAGGCGGGCGTCGAGATCCGCAGTCGGCAGCCCGGCCGCCCGGAACCGGTCGCGCAGATGGCGGTAGAGGCGACCGCGCGTCTGCATCACCCCTCCTCGGCCGCCATCAGCGTGGCCTGATGATCGACGATGAGCGCCTCGATCACCTCGTCCAGCGCCTCGCCGGACAGGATCTGCTCCAGCTTGTAGAGGGTCAGGCCGATGCGGTGATCGGTGACACGGCCCTGCGGGAAATTGTAGGTGCGGATGCGCTCGGAGCGGTCACCGGAGCCGACCTGCAGCCGGCGGGTCTCGGTGCGCTCGCTCGCGGCCTTCTCGCGCTGCGCGTCATAGATGCGGGCGCGCAAGAGCTGCAGCGCCTTCGCCTTGTTCTTGTGCTGCGACCGCTCGTCCTGGACCGCCACCACGATGCCGGTGGGCAGATGGGTGATGCGCACGGCGGAATCGGTCGTGTTGACGTGCTGTCCACCTGCCCCCGAGGCGCGGTAGGTGTCGATCCGCAGGTCGGCGTCGAGGATCTCCACATCCACGTCCTCGGCCTGCGGCAGCACGGCCACCGTCGCCGCAGAGGTGTGGATGCGCCCGCCCGATTCGGTTTCGGGCACCCGCTGCACCCGGTGCACGCCGGACTCGAACTTCAGCCGGGCAAAGACATTCTCGCCCGTCACCGAGGCAATCACTTCCTTGAAGCCGCCCACCTCGCCCGCGCTGGCCGACAGCAGCTCGACCTTCCAGCCGCGCAGGTCGGCGTATCGCTGATACATGCGGAACAGGTCCCCGGCAAAGAGCGCGGCCTCATCGCCGCCCGTGCCGGCACGCACCTCGAGGATGGCGTCGTTCTTGTCGGCCGAATCCTTCGGCAGCAGGCCGATGCGCACCGCCTGGGTCAGCTCGGCCACCCGGGCCGTGAGCGCCTCGCGTTCGGCCTCGGCCAGCTCCCGCATCTCCCGGTCACCGGCCGCCTCGGCGATCATCAGCTCGGCCCCGGCCAGCTCCTCCTCGGCCTTGCGCAGCGCCCGCACGGTGGTGACCAGCGGATCCAGCTCGGCATACTCGCGCGACAGGCGGACATAGGTCGCCGCGTCCGGATTGGACGACATGCGGTGCTCGATTTCGGCGAAGCGGACGAGAAGGGTATCGAGTTTGGCTTGCGCAAGCATGCGCGCATCTCCTTGGCCGCGCGGCCAGTCCGGCGCGGGCACAGGGTGTATGGGTGTCTAGAGAGCGACGTCCTGTTCGACGGCAAACTGGCGTAGGAACTGGCGCAGGTCCTTGTCGGGATGGCCCGGCTCGAGACGCGGCAGCAGGCGCGCCTGCAGGCGTCCGAGATCGAGGCTGCGGACCATCGCCTTGACCGGCCCCAGCGCAGCCGGAGACATGGACAGCGACCGGAAGCCGATGCCGACCAGCGCCATGGCCTCGAGCGGCTTGCCGGCAAGCTCGCCGCACAGGGTCACGGGCACATGGTGGCGGGCAGCCGCGTCCGTGATTGCCTTCAGCGCCCGCAGGAAGCCGGTGCCGAGCGTGTCGTAGCGGTCGGCAACGCGGGTGTTGCCGCGGTCGACCGCGTTGAAGAACTGGAACAGGTCGTTGGAGCCGACCGAGACGAAATCCACCGCCTGCATCAGCTCTTCCAGCTGGAACAGCAGCGACGGCACCTCGATCATCGCCCCGAGACGGATGACGTCCGGCACGCCGTGACCGTGACGGCGGGAATGGCGCAGTTCCCGGTCCACCAGCTCCTTGGCGCGATGGAACTCCTCGACCTCCGACACCATCGGGAACATGAGCTTGAGCTCACGCCCGGCGCCGGCCCGCAGCAGCGCGCGGACCTGGGTGCGCAGCAGGCCGGGACGGTCAAGACCGAGGCGCAGCGCACGCCAGCCCATCGCCGGGTTTTCCTCATGGATCGCCCGGAGATACGGCAGCACCTTGTCGCCGCCGATGTCGAGCGAGCGGAATGTCACCGGCTTGCCACCGGCCGCATCAAGCACCTGGGTGTACTGGTTCTGCTGGTCGGACAGCCGCGGGAAGGACGAGGCAACCATGAACTGCAGCTCGGTGCGGAACAGCCCGACGCCGACTGCCCCTGATTCGGACAGGTGCGGCAGGTCGACGAGCAGGCCGGCATTCATCTGCAGCGCCACCTCGACCCCGTCCTTGGTTACCGAGGGCTTGGCGCGCAGGCGCCGGTATTCCGCCTGGCGCCGGGCCCGGAACCGGACCTTCTCGGCATAGGCATCCTGCACGTCGGTGGCCGGGCGCAGATAGACCTCGCCCGAGGCCCCGTCGACGATGATCGCGTCGCCGGCATCGGCGAGGCTGACGATGTCCTGCACCTGGCCGACGGCGGCAATGCCGAGCGCCCGGGCCACGATGGTCACGTGGCTGGTGGGGCCGCCTTCCTCGAGCACGACGCCGCGAATGCGGTCGCGCCCGTAGTCGAGCAGCTCGGCGGCGCCCATGTTGCGCGCGACGATGATCGCATCCTTCGGCAGCACGCCGGTGGACGACCCGTGCTGGCGGCCCATCAGCTCGCGGATGAGCCGGTGCGCCAGGTCATCCAGATCATGCAGCCGCTCGCGCAGATAGGGATCGGTCTGGCGCAGCATGCGGGCACGCATGTCGCTCTGGACCTTTTCCACGGCAGCTTCCGCGGTGAGGCCATTGTTGATGGCCTCCTCGATCTTGCGGATCCAGCCCTGGTCATAGGCAAACATCCGGTAGGCCTCGAGCACGTCCCGGTGCTCGCCCGACTGGGCCATGTCGCCGCTGGACAGCAGGCTGTCGATGGACAGGCGCAGACGGCTCACGGCGCCTTCAAGGCGTGTGCGCTCGTGGTCCGTGTCCTCGGCGATCAGGTTGGTGACGACGACGCGCGGCTCGTGCAGCACGACGTGGCCGAGGCCGACGCCATCGGCAAGCCCCACCGCCTCGAAGCGGATCGGCCGCGACAGGTCGAGACCGGTGCCCGGCTTGGCAATGGCCTCCAGCTCGCCGGCAGCGACCATTTCCGCGATGACCATCGCGGTGGTCTGCAGCGCCTCGACCTCGTCCTCGTAATAGGTCCGGTGCGACTTGTTCTGCACCACCAGGACGCCGAGCGTCCGGCCGGCCCGCAGCACGGGAACACCGAGGAAGGAATTGTAGGCCTCTTCGCCGGTCTCCGGCAGATAGGCGAAGGCGGGATGGGCGCGGGCGTTGGGAAGGTTGAGCGGCCGCGCTTCGGCGGCGATCAGGCCGACAAGGCCCTGACCGACGCGCAGCGATGCCTGGTGCACCGCCTCGCGCTTGAGACCTTCGGTGGCATAGAGTTCCAGCACGCCGTCGGCGCGCAGGATGTACACGGAGCAGACTTCCGCGACCACGTTGGCCGCGATCAGCACCACGATCTTGTCAAGCCGCTCCTGCGCGTTGATCGGCTCCGCCATGACTTCGCGAAGCCGCCGGAGCAACAGGCGCGGACCGGCCAGATTGCTGCGCATCGTCAGCTCCGTTCCTGTCGGCGGGGCGGGCAGCCGGCGGGCATCCCCGCCAGCGCATTCCCCACGGTGAGACTTATCCGTCCAATCCGTATAGCGAATGGAGAGTCCGCACCGCAAGTTCCGTGTAGGCGGAATCGATCAGCACCGAGATCTTGATCTCGGAGGTGGTGATGGCGCGGATGTTGATGCCCTTCTCGGCCAGGCCGCGGAAACACTGGGCTGCAACGCCGGCGTGCGAGCGCATGCCGATGCCGATGACCGACACCTTCACCACATCACGGGCACCCTCGATGCCGGCATAGGCCAGCTCGGTGCGCTTGTCCTCAAGCACCTTCAGCGCGCGCTCGTATTCCGATTCGGGCACGGTGAAGGTGATGTCGGTGGTCTTGCCGTCCGGCGAGATGTTCTGGACGATCATGTCCACGTTGATGTTGGCATCCGCCAGGGGGCCGAACACGGCGCCCGCAACACCCGGCTTGTCCGGCACGTTGCGGATGGAAATCTGGGCTTCATCCTTGGCAAAGGCGATGCCGGTCACGACTTGCTGTTCCACGAGCTCATCCTCGTCGCAGATAAGGGTTCCGGGGGGCAGACCATCCTTGCCCGTCTGCGGGGCATCGGGATCATCGAAGCTGGAGCGCACGAAGGTGCGAACGCCATGCACCATGGCCATCTCGACCGAGCGGACCTGCAGCACCTTGGCACCGAGCGAGGCCATCTCGAGCATTTCCTCGAAGGCAACGCGGTCGAGACGGCGGGCCTTCGGGACAATGCGCGGATCGGTCGTGTAGACGCCGTCGACATCGGTGTAGATGTCGCAGCGATCCGCCTGGATGGCGGCCGCAACCGCCACGGCGCTGGTGTCGGAGCCGCCACGGCCAAGGGTCGAGATGCGGTTGTCGGGGGCAATGCCCTGGAAGCCGGCGATCACGGCGACCTGGCCCTGCTTCAGCCGCTCGATCAGGAAGGACCCGTCGATGTCGGCGATGCGGGCCGCGCCATGCGAGCCGTCGGTGCGGATCGGGATCTGCCAGCCCTGCCAGGACCGGGCGTTGATGCCCATCTCCTGCAGCACGATGGCGAGGAGGCCCGAAGTCACCTGTTCGCCGGAGGCGACGACCGCGTCATATTCGCGCGCGTCATGCAGCGGGGCAGCTTCCCGGCACCAGGCCACGAGCTGGTTGGTGGCGCCCGACATGGCGGAGACGACGACAGCCACCTCGTGGCCGGCATCGACTTCGCGCTTCACGTGACGGGCCACGTTGCGGATACGTTCGATATTGGCGACGGACGTGCCGCCGAACTTCATAACCAGTCGGGCCATCTGGGTCCTGGTCTTCACTCGCGAGGGCCTGTGGGCGCGGCAACCGCGCCCGGCGGATCGGGCGAAATCCATACAGCCACACGGCCCCTGCTGCAACACCGCGCCTTGACAAAGTGCCCGCGAGCGAGAAGGTCATCCGCACGGCGCAAGCCCCGCGTAAGACACCACGCAAGACAGGAAGCCGGTTCACGGCTTGCCGCAGGACATGACCGAGGAAAGGACCAGCCATGAGCCCCAATGCCAGCCCCACCAGTGCGGGCACCGTTGACGAGCGCGAGGTGGCCCGGTTTTCCGCGATGGCGGCGGAATGGTGGAACCCGGCCGGCAAGTTCCGGCCGCTGCACAAGTTCAACCCGGTGCGCCTTGCCTACATCAAGGAGCAGGTCTGCGCCCGCTTCGGCCGTGATCCGCGCGCCAGCGACGCCTTCAAGGGCCTGCGCTTCCTCGACATCGGCTGCGGCGGCGGTCTCCTGAGCGAACCGATGGCCCGGCTCGGCGCCGAGGTGACGGGCGCCGACCCCTCTGCCGTCAACATCGAGGTGGCGAAGCTGCACGCTGCCCAGTCCGGCCTGAACATCGATTACCGCGCTGCGACGGCAGAGGAGTTGGCAGCGGCCGGCGAGACCTTCGACGTGGTGCTCAACATGGAAGTGGTGGAGCACGTGGCCGACGTGCCGCTGTTCCTGGGCGAAGTGTCGCGCATGGTGCGGCCGGGCGGGCTGATGTTCGTGGCCACCATCAACCGTACGCTGAAAGCCTATGCGCTGGCGATCGTCGGGGCGGAATACGTGCTGCGCTGGCTGCCGAAGGGAACCCATTCCTATGACAAGCTGGTGCGCCCGGCCGAGATCGAGGGCCCGCTGGCGACGGCGGGACTGGAGATCCTCGACCGCAACGGCGTGACCTACAATCCGCTCACCGACACCTGGAACAGGTCGCGCGACATGGACGTCAACTACATGCTGCTGGCCGGCCGCCCCGGCACGGCCGGTCGCTGACGGGACGGCGCGAGATGGAACCGATTGTCCTCATTCCCGGTCTGCTCTGCACCGAGACACTCTACGCGCCGCAGATCGTGGCGCTGGCGGACCGGCCGGTGCTGGTCGCCGACCACCGCCGGCACGACAGCATTGCGGCCATCGCCGCCGACATCCTGGCGGTGGCGCCGGAGCGTTTCGCCCTCGCCGGCCTGTCCATGGGCGGCTACATCGCGCTGGAAATCCTGCGCGCCGCGCCGGAGCGGGTCAGCCGGCTGGCGCTGCTGGACACAAGCCCGAAGCCTGATGCGCCGGAACAGGGCGAACGCCGCCGCGTGCTGATCGAGCTGGCCGAGACGGGCAAGTTCGGCAAGGTGCCGCATCTGCTCTATCCCGGCCTTGTCGACGCCAGCCGGGTGGATGACGAGACGCTGAAGGCGACCGTTGTGGAGATGGCGCAGGAGACCGGCGCGGAGGCCTTCGTGCGGCAGCAGCGCGCCATCATGGGCCGGATCGATTCCCGCCCCTCGCTGGCCGCCATCGCCGTGCCGACACTGGTGCTGGTGGGAGACGGCGACACGCTGACGCCGCCGCAGGTTGCCCGGGAGATGCATGCGGCGATCTCCGGCAGCCGGCTCGCCGTGATCCCCGGCTGCGGCCACCTGTCCACGCTCGAGGCACCCGGCGCGGTCACCGCCGAGCTGCAGGCCTGGGCGAAGGCCTGACAGGCGCGGATCGGCAGAGGCCGATGCCCGGGTGGAAGCCCAGACCGAAGCCCAGACCGAAGCCCGGACGCAAACAGGACGTGGCGCAGGATCAGGGCATCAGCACATAGGTGCCCGGCGCCGGCCCGAGCGGCACCAGCCCGGCCTCGGGCCGGCCCATCGGTGGCGGCGCGACCTTGGCACCCGCGCGGGCCGCGAGCCAGTCGGCCCATGCCTCCCACCAGGAGCCCTCGCGCTGCTCCGAGGCCGCCAGCCAGCCGTCCGGATCGAGATGCAGCGCGTGCTGGGGCGTTGTCAGGATGCGGTAGCTCCGGTTCCTGTGCCCGGGCTCGCTGACGATGCCGGCATTGTGGCCACCGACGGTGAGCACGAAGGTCACCTCGCTGTCAGCCAGATGGCGGATCTTGAAGACCGAGCGCCAGGGCGCGACATGGTCCTGGTCCGTGCCGACGGCAAAGATCGGCGCCCGGATGTCCTCGACGGACACGGCCTGCCCCTCCACCCGGTAGCGCCCCTCGGCAAAGTCATTGTGCAGGAACAGCTGGCGCAGGTATTCCGAGTGCATCCGGAAGGGCATCCGCGTGCCATCGGCGTTCCAGGCGAGCAGGTCGAAGATCGGGGCACGCTCGCCCATCAGGTATTCATGCACCAGACGCGACCAGATGAGATCGCGGGACCGCAGCAGCTGGAAGGCACCCGACATCTGCGCCGTGTCGAGATAGCCCTGTTCCCACATCAGGTCCTCGAGAAAGGACACCTCGCTCTCGTCGATGAAGAGCGTCAGCTCGCCCGCCTCGGTGAAGTCGGTCTGGGCTGCAAACAGCGACAGGCTGGCGATGCTCTCGTCGCCGCGATGGAACAGGCCGGCCGCCGTGATCGACAGCAGGGTGCCGCCGAGACAATAGCCGGCCGCATGCAGCCGCGGCGCACCGGTAATGGTCCGCACCGCCGCCACGGCCGCCTCGACGCCCAGCCGACGGTAGTCATCCATGCCCAGATCCCGGTCCTCCGGACCCGGATTGCGCCAGGAGATCATGAACACCGTGAAACCCTGGCTGACCAGATGGCGAACCAGCGAGTTCTCCGGCGACAGGTCGAGGATGTAGTATTTCATGATCCACGCCGGGACGACCAGCACCGGCTCGGCCTTCACCGCCGGCGTCGCGGGGGCGTACTGGATCAGCTCGATCAGGTGATTGCGGTAGACGACCTTGCCCGGCGTGATGGCCAGCGTCTCGCCGGGGCGGAAGGCCTCGCTGCCGGCCGGCGGACGGCGGGTGCCGAGGCGCTCGAGATCCTCCAGGGCATGGCGGGCGCCGCGGACCAGGTTCATGCCGCCCTCGTCCAGCGTCCGGCGCAGCACGTCCGGATTGGTGGCCGGAAAGTTGGACGGGGCCACCAGATCAAGCATCTGCCGGGTGACGAAGTCCACGATCCGCTCGTGATGGGGGGACACACCCCGCACGCCGGTCATGGCGTTGGACCACCACTGCTGGGTGAGAAGGAACGACTGCGCATAGAGATTGAACGGCCAGGTGGCCCAGTCCGCGCCGCGGAAGCGCCTGTCCTGGGGCGAGGGCTCGATGCAGGCGGCGGCGGTGCCGCCGTTGGCGGCACACTCTGCTGCAAACCGGAGCAGCCGCTGCGTCGTCCGGACGGCCTGTTCCGCAAGGAGGGCCTGCTTGCCCGGCAAGACGGCAAGATGCATCAGCCAGTCGGCATAGGCCTCGGCGAGGGCACCGGGCGAGACGCCGCCGGTAACCCGGGCAAGACAGGCGCGTGTGGCGCGGTCCAGGAGCTCCGCAGTGCCGCTCTCCAGCGGTCCCTCCCCGACCGGCAGGCCAGGCAAGGCGGACAGTCCCGACAGCCCAGAGAACCCAGAGATCCCAGACAACCATGACGTCCCGGGCGCAAGGCCTGCCGGACGGCGTGAGACCGGGCGCCCGTCCGGATCGGGCCCCGGCGCGGCGGGACCTGCACCGGACGCGTGCGGACCGGACAAGTGGGACGTGGAGGAAAGCGGACTGGGGGCCGCTGGCGCTGGCAGTGATCCGGTCTGCTGTGACATCGGCTGTCTCCTTCTGCCCCACCAGGACACGCGTGGGCGCCAGTTTTTCGCACCGCAAAACCGCGCGCCATGAGCCAGATCAAACCGGGGACACGAAGGGCACGTTAGACTGGAGGCCTGACATCCTTATCATCAAAGTGACGCCTTGGGCGTGTATCGACGCGCTGCAGCAATCCGCCGGGGACGGAGCAGGCGTCCGGACCCTGAAACCGAGCGACGGGAGGCAGGCATGACACATGAGGACAGCAAGCAGACCAGGGACACGGCGTTTCTCTCCGGCATGGATGCGCTCCTGCCCCAGTCCTGGCTCCCGGCGGGGCTCGGCGGCCTGCCGCGCAACTGGAGCTGGGCCGAGCGCAGCGACCGGATCGAGGACCGGACCTTCCGCTGCATGGAAGACGTGCGCCGCCGGATGGTGACCAACGCCGAAAAGGCGATGACCAGCCACATGGACTTCGTCACCCACCGCCTCAATGCCGACCTCGACTATGTCCGCAGCCTCACGGCCTGCCGTCTGCCCGACGAGGCGATGCGCACCATGCAGTCCTTCCTGCGGACCCTGTGGCAGGACTATGAGAGCCAGGCCCAGCGCTCGCTCGAACTCTGGAAGGACAGCGTCTCCGAGGGCGCGGCCTGCGCCGAGGCCCTGACCGAAACGGCGGTCGAGGCGGTGGTCGAGATCGAACACGCCGCGGAAGAGGAAGTGGCGCTGGCCGCGCCCTCCGCCCCGGCGGAGACTGCCGCGCATCGCACCACGGACGCCGAGGGGAACGCTCCGCTCCGCACGGAGGCCGTGACGCCGGCCGACGCGTCGGCCCCGGCCATGGCCGCGACACCCGCCCGCAAGGCACCGGTGCGCAAGGGCAGCGGCCCTGCGGCCCCGCGCAAGGCCCCCGCCAAACCGGCCGGCGCGGCCTGACGGACAGCCCGCCGGCCGGACCCTGAAGCCTGACGCCTCATGCCTGACGGACAGATCGGGACGCCGTCAGGCGGCTAGTGGACGTTTTGGCGGACGTGTCGCCGGCCGTGTTGTGGGACCTGTTGTGAGACGTGTTGTGGGGCGACAGCCCCCCGCACTGGAACGGCGGACGCGACAGGGGCAGCAGCAGGGCGCGCGGTGGCTGGGTCCGCCGCGCCGACCTCAGTTGCGGTCGTCGGGCAGCACCGGCAGCGGCAGGATGCTGATGCCTTCCTCGAGCAGCGAGCGCGCGTCATCGGCGTTGGTCTCGCCATAGATGTTGCGGTGATCGGTTTCGCCGTAGTGCATCTTGCGCGCTTCCTCGGCAAACGAGGACCCGACATAATCCGCATTGGCCGTCATCTGCGCCCGCAGTTCGCGAAGCTTGCCGACCAGCTCGGCATAGCGCGCGTCGGAGGGGATGAGGGCCGCGCTGGACGTGCCGTCGACCCCGGGCGTGACCGGCTCGGGCGCAGGCACGGCGGCGGGTGACGGCCCGGCCGCGACAGCCGCTGCCGCCTGCTGGCGTTCCTCCCGTTTCTCGGCGGTAGCAACCGCTGGTGCCATCAGCGCCTTGGTCACCACGGGCGACCCGCACACCGGGCAAGACACCAGACCGCGCGCGCTCTGCGCGTCATAGTCACCGGAGTTGCGGAACCAGGCCTCGAAGCCGTGGGCATTGTCACACAGGAGAGAGTAGCGGATCACGCGCCGGATCCTCCTTCACTGGCCGGACAGCGCAAAGCTGCGCTCGTTGGCGATGGCGGGAATGCGCTGGCGCGCCTTCAGCGACTCCTCCGGATCAATCTCGGCCAGAACGACGCCGGGCTCGTCGTGGTCAAGCTCGGCGATCACGTCTCCCCAGGGGCCGACGATCAGGCTGTGGCCGAAGGTCTCGCGGCCGTCCGCATGGGTGCCGCCCTGGGCAGCCGAGACGACGAAGGCGCCGTTCTCGATCGCCCGTGCGCGCTGCAGCACGTGCCAATGCGCCTGACCTGTCTGGCGCGTGAAGGCAGCCGGCATCGTCAGCATGGCGGCGCCGGCCCGGGCCTGGCTGCGGAAGATGGCAGGAAAGCGCAGGTCGTAGCAAACCGCCATGCCCATGGTCAGCCAGGGGAGCGCGGCAAGCGTGCTCTGCTCGCCGGGCCGGTAGGTGGCGGATTCGCGCCAGCTTTCCCCGTTCGGGAGGTCCACGTCGAACATGTGGATCTTGTCGTAGCGGGCAAGGATGCTGCCATCGGGCCGGATCAGGAAGGCGCGGTTGGCGACCTGTCCGTCCGGCAGGAGGATTGCCAGCGACCCGGCATGCAGGTGGATGCCCAGCTCGGCTGCCAGTGCCCGGAACCGGGACAGGGTCGGATCCTGCTCCTCGAGCGTGATCTTTTCCATCAGGTCGGCCCGGCTGCGCTCGAGGATGTTGGTCATCTCGGGCGTCTGCACGTAATGCGCACCGGCCGCAGCCGCCTGCCGGATCAGCGCCTCCGCCTGCGCGATGTTGTCGGCGACGGAGCGGGAGGAGCGCATCTGCACGCAGGCGGCGGTAAAGCGGGTCATGGCAGGGCCTCAGCGGTTCAGCAGCGGATCGAGCTTGCCGGACCGGTCCAGCTCGTGCAGGTCATCGCAGCCCCCGACATGCATGGCGTCGATGAAGATCTGCGGGAAGGTGGTCCGCCCGTTGGCGCGACCGATCATCTCGGCGCGCAGCTCGGGACGAAACGTGGCGTCATGCTCGGTGTAGCGCACGCCCTTGCTGTCGAGAAGCCGTTTCGCCGCGACGCAATAGCCGCAGCCCTGGCGGGTATAGATGGTCACATCAACCACGTCGAAACTCCTGAACGGCCGCGCTCTGCGCGGTCCTGCCTGAGCGGCTTATATTGCCCCTTCCGCTAGCGGCACAAGAGGCGCTCCGGATGGCCGCTCCACGGCCCTCATGCCGGAAAGCCTAGAGCTCATTGGTTACCGGATCGGCAATGGCGAAGGTCAGCACGTCGACCCGGCTGGCACCGGCCTGCCGCAGGACGCGGGTGCAGGCCGACAGCGTCGAACCGGTCGTGAGCACGTCATCCACCAGCACCACCGGACGGCCGAGGAGGCGTGGCCGCGCGGCATCGGGGACGGCAAAGGCTCCGCGGACATTGGCATGGCGCTCGCGGGCGGTCAGGCCGACCTGCTGGCGCGTCCGCCGCCGCCGCTCCAGCGCATCCAGCACCACGGGCACCCCGCTCGCCGCCCCGACCGCCCGGGCGAGCAGGGCGGCCTGGTTGAAGCGGCGCTGCCAGAGACGGAACCGGTGCAGCGGCACGGGGACCAGCAGCGTCTCGGGCGTCAGGATCTCGCGGCCATTGCCGGCCATGAGCCTGCCCATGACGCCTGCAACATCGCGGCGCCCGCCGAACTTCAGCGCCAGGACCAGGTCCCGCGCCGGCCCCTGATAGAGTGTTGCCGCCCGCGCCCGGTCGAACAGCGGCGGCTCGGCAATTGCCCGGGCACTGAGCGCCCCCTCGCCCAGATCATGCGACAGGGGCGTGCCCAGCCGCGCGCACCAGGGCGCCGAGATGAAGGGCATGCGTGTCCAGCACTCCGGACACAGGCTGCCATTGTCCGCCGTGACAGCCTCGCAGACCGGGCAGCGGGGCGGCAGCAGCACGTCGAACCCGGCCACCAGGGTCCGGCGCAGGCCCGACAGGACCATGCCGAGAGCAGGACGCAACCGCGATCGGGCAAACTCAGACATTGCAGGCTCCATCAGGGCCAGGCTCCATCAGGGCCAGGCTCCATCAGGGCCAGGCTCCATCAGGGCCAGCCTCAATCAGGGCAAGGCTCCATCAGGGCCAGGCCCGATCCGGACCGGTCGGGACACGGCCGGCGATGGCCCCGCACCGCAGGCGGCGTGCCCGCCCCGAGGGACGGCCCAGTTTCCGGACGCAAGGATCAGCCTAGCACGTTCTGCCGTTTCCGGTTGCACTTCCCGCCCGGCACGTTGCCGCCGCATTCCCGGCCCCGAGCTTTGCAGGTGCATTCCCTGTTTTGACCTTTACAGGGGCATTCCCTGTTTTGACCTTTACAGGTCGGGCAGCATATACGGAGGCAAAGCCCGGCGGGCGCTGTGCCGACGGCCCGCCGCTCCCCGCAAGGACCTGCCGCAAGGAACCGCCCGATGGCCGAGATGGATCTGTTCGACCGAACGCTGCTGGCCAGCCGCCGCCGCCGCGCGCTTGCTGCCCGGACCGACGGAGCCGACTTCCTGCTGGCGGCCGTCGTCGAGGATCTGGCTGACCGGCTGGCCGCCGTGACGCGCGTGTTCGACACGGCGGTCGATCTCGGGGGGCACACCGGTCGCCTCACTGCGGGCCTGCGGGACAGCGGCCGGGCGAGCCAGGTGCTGCGCGCCGACCTGTTTCTCGCCGACCCCGGCCTGCCGCCGCCGGATTTCATCTGCGATGACGCCCTGCTGCCGCTGCGCGACGGATCCATCGGCCTGATCGCCTCGGCCCTGTCGCTGCAGCTGGTCAACGACCTCCCCGGCGCGCTGATCCAGATCCGCCGCGCGCTGCAGCCGGACGGCCTGTTCCTGGGGGCGGTGCTGGGCGGCGACACGCTGGCGGAGCTGCGCGACTGCCTGATGCGGGCCGAACTGGACGTGACCGGCGGCGCAGGCCCGCGCGTGGCCCCCTTCGCCGACACGCGTGACCTGGGCGCACTGCTGCAGCGGGCGGGCTTCGCGCTGCCGGTCACCGACACGGACCGGCTGACCGTGCGCTATGACAGTCTCTTCGGGCTGATGCAGGACCTCAAGGCCATGGGCGGGACCTCGGTGCTGACCGAGCGCAGCCGCAAGCCGCTGCCGCGCGCGGTGTTCCTGCGGGCGGCCGAGCTTTATGCCCGCGACCACGCCGACGCGGACGGTCGCATCCGCGCCACGTTCCAGATCGTCTATCTGTCGGGATGGGCCCCGCACGAGAGCCAGCAGAAGCCGCTGAAACCGGGCTCCGCCCAGATGCGCCTGGCCGATGCGCTGGCGGCAAGTCCGCGGCAGGCCGGCGGGAACGCCGCGGGCGACTGACGCGCCCGCCTCACTTGCTGAGCGTATCGCCCTTCAGCGTGTCGGCGATCGTCGTGAAGTCGTTGAGGATCTCGTCGCGGATCACCATCAGCGTGGTGACGATGGCCAGCGAGATCATGGCAACCAGCAGGCCATACTCGACCATGGTTGTTCCGCGCTCGTCGCTGAGGAAGCGACGGGCAAGAGAGCGGAAGCGGCCCAGAGGGCGAACGGCACGGCTGCGAGCGGACATCCCTGCTCTCCGGCAGCCAGTCCTTGGCTGCGATACGCGTTTCAGGCGCCGACCAGCCCGATCAGATGGGGGATCAGCGGTTCATCGGCCGGAGGCATGGGATAGTCGCGCAACTTGCCGGCCCGGACCCATTTCAGGGCCTGACCTTCGCGCGACCGGGGAGTGCCTTCCCACCGACGACACACGTAGAGTGGCATGAGGAGGTGAAAATCTTCGTAAGCGTAACTGGCGAAGGTCAGCGGCGCGAGGCACGCTTCCTTAACGCTGATGTCGAGCTCTTCGGCGAGTTCCCGGATGAGGCTTTGTTCGGGCCGCTCGCCCGGCTCGATCTTTCCGCCCGGAAACTCCCACAAACCTGCGAGATTCTTGCCCTCCGGACGCCGTGCAATCAGGATCCGCCCGTCGGGGTCGATCAAGGCGCAAGCAACGACGAGAACAATCCGCATGACCATGTGTTCCAATTCTGGACAATACCGGGCGCCGGCAGCGCAGCGCCCGGTCAATGCTGCAACGACAGCGGATCAGCTCCGGTAATCGCCGTTGATTTCAACATAGGCCTTGGTGAGATCGCAGGTCCACACGCGGGCCGTGCCGTCACCCAGTCCAAGGTTGACGCGGATTGCAATGTTCTCCTGCTCCATGACCGCAGAGGCGGCAGCTTCGGAGTAATCAGGATCCCGCTCGCCATCGACCGCCACCCGCACATCGCCGAACCAGATCGCCAGGCGATCGCGGTCCGCCGGCTCGCCGGCCTTGCCGACCGCCATGACCACACGGCCCCAGTTGGCGTCCTCGCCGGCGATCGCGGTCTTGACCAGCGGCGAATTGGCGATCGACAGCGCGATGCGCTTGGCGGAGGCGTCGTTGACGGCGCCCTCGACGCGAACCTCGACGAACTTGCGCGCGCCCTCGCCGTCGCGGACGATGTGGTGCGCCAGGTCCAGCATGACCTCACCGAGCGCGGTGCGGAAGGCGGACAGGCGCGGGTCAGCCACGTCGGCAATCGTCGGGGCCCCGCGCGCGGCCGCCTTTCCGGTGGCAAACAGCAGCGCCGTGTCGGACGTGGACGTGTCGCTGTCGACCGTGATCGCGTTGAAGCTGCCGCCGACCGCCTCGGACAGCAACGCCTGCAGCACCGGCGCGGCAATCGGCGCATCGGTGAAGAGGAAGGACAACATGGTGGCCATGTCCGGCGCGATCATGCCCGCACCCTTGGCGATGCCGTTGAGCGTGACCGGCGTGCCGCCGAGATCGACAGTCCGCGTGGCCACCTTCGGGAAGGTGTCGGTCGTCATGATCGCCTTGGCCGTCTCGAGCCAGGAGCCGGCAGCCGCCCCGGCCACCAGCGCGTCGATGACCCCGGTGAACCGGTCGGCCGGCAGCGGCTCGCCGATCACGCCGGTGGAGGCCAGATAGATCTCGCTGTCGGCACAGCCGACCGCCTTGCCGACGATGCCGGCGGAGAGCTCGACCGCCGCCTTGCCCTTCTTGCCGGTGAAGGCATTGGCATTGCCGGAGTTGACGAGCAGCGCCCGCGCACGGCCGGTCGGCAGGTTGGCGCGGCACCAGTCGACCGGGGCCGACGGGCACAGCGACCGGGTGAACACGCCCGCCACCTCGGTCCCTTCATCAAGCAGCACGAGGAGGACATCGGTCCGCCCCTTGTACTTGATGCCGGCCGCAGCCGTGGAGAAGCGGACGCCCTCGATCACCGGCATGTCGGGGTAGGACTTGGGGGCGAGCGGAGAAATCTCGGTCGACATGATGACCTCGTGAACTGGAAAGGCAGGGCAGAGTTGCCTGACGGGCGAAAGCAGCGCAACCGCTTTCACATCCCGCACAGGCAGCTGCGCACAGGCATTGCTGCCCCGCCCGGTGGTCGCGGACACCGGGCGGGAACGACAGGGGAATAGCCCGAACGGGCCGGATCGGGCCGGATCGGCCGGATCGGGCTGGCGCCGGACGGCGGTTACTGCTGCGCCGGCTTGGCCGGGTCGGCGGCCGGAACGTCCGGCTTGACGATCTCGACCTTGTTGGCGGCCTTCAGGTCCGTCATCAGCTTGGTGTAACGGTCACGCATGAGCTTGTTGCGCAGCCCATCCTGCACGTCCTCGAAGGCCGGCGCCGGCTGGATGCGCTTCTCGTCGACCTTGAGCACGTGCCAGCCGAACTGGGTCTGGACCGGCTCCTTGGTGTACTTGCCCGGCTCGAGGGCGAAGGCTGCCGTCTCGAACTCCGGAACCATACGGCCCTTGGTAAAGAAGCCGAGATCACCGCCGGCCGCTGCAGACCCGTCGCTGGAGTTGGCCTTGGCCAGCTCGGCGAAGTCAGCACCGCCGTCGAGATCCTTGATGAGCTTCTCGGCCGCTTCCTTGGTGTCGACCAGGATATGGCGTGCCCGCACCTCTTCCTCGCCCTTGAAGGTGGCAAGCTCGGCGTCATAGGCAGCCTTGAGGTCGGCCTCGGTGATCGTGGCTTCCAGCTTCTGCGAGACATAGGCGTTGCGCAGGGCCTGGGTGGTGAGGAACTTCACCTGGCGCTGGAAGTCCTCGTCCTTCTGCAGGCCTTCCTTCTCCGCTTCCTTGGCCAGCAGCGTCATGTCGACCAGCACGTCGGTCAGGATCGAGCGCCACTGGGCCGGCGGGAACCGCTGCAGCTCGGCGCCGAGGTCACGGGCGGCGAAGGCGATGTCGGCTTCGGTGATCACGGTGTCGCCGACCCGGGCGACCACGTCGTCAGGCTGCTGCGCCGACAGCGACGTTGCGGAAAGCGTCAGCGCGGTGGCCGCGATCAGGGCGGAGCGCAGCGGCTGGCGCAGGAAGGAACGGAACATGGGGTGTCCTTGTATCTGAACTCTTGAACGCATGCCTCGGGAGATCGAGGCCGGCAGGCGCTGCAAACTTGCGCAAACCGGCGGCGTTGACAAGCATTCGACCCCCTCTTATCTGTCGAACGGCGCGTCAGAACCCTGACGCCACGCCGTGGTCATGCCTTGCCCACCGCTCTCCAAGGGGCAGCGGGCAGACCATGGATCGCAAATGAGATTTTTTTGAGGGCAGCGCCGGATCAGACCGATCCTCCGTCGCCCGCCATCTGGAAGGACCGCCACATGGCCGGCCTTGGCGCACTAGCACGTAAGATTTTTGGCTCCTCGAAGGACCGCAAGGTCAAGGCGCTCCGCTCGAAGGTGGCTGCCATCAACGCCCTCGAAGGCGAGTTGAAGGCGCTGTCCGACGACGCCCTGCGAGCCCGCACCCGCATGTTCCAGGAACAGGTCGCCAAGGGCACGAGCCTGGACGAGCTGCTGGTGCCTGCGTTCGCCACGGTGCGCGAGGCCGCGCGCCGCGCCCTCGGCCAGCGTCACTATGACGTGCAGCTGATCGGCGGCATGGTGCTGAACGGCGGCCAGATCGCCGAAATGCGCACCGGTGAAGGCAAGACGCTGGTGGCAACCGCGCCGGTCTATCTGAATGCCCTGACCGGCAAGGGCGTGCATGTGGTGACGGTGAACGACTACCTCGCCCAGCGCGACGCGCACTGGATGAGCAAGGTCTACAACTTCCTCGGCCTCAGCGTCGGCGTCATCGTGCACGGCCTGTCGGACGAGGAACGCCGGGCGGCCTATGCAGCCGACATCACCTACGGCACCAACAACGAGTTCGGGTTCGACTACCTGCGCGACAACATGAAGTACGAGCGCGCCTCGATGGTGCAGCGCGGGCATCATTTCGCCATCGTCGACGAAGTGGACTCGATCCTCATCGACGAGGCGCGGACGCCGCTGATCATCTCCGGCCCGCTGGAAGACCGCTCCGAGTTCTACAACACCATCGACGCCTTCATCCCGATGCTGGAGGCCGGCGACTACGAGCTGGACGAGAAGCAGCGCAACACCTCCTTCACCGAGGCAGGCAACGAGAAGCTGGAGGCCCTGCTGCGCGAGGCACAGCTGCTGCGCTCCGATTCGCTCTACGACGTCGAGAACGTCTCGGTGGTGCACCACCTGCAGCAGGCGCTGAAGGCGCACAAGCTGTTCCAGCGCGACCGCGACTACATCGTGCGCGGCGGCGAAGTGGTGATCATCGACGAGTTCACCGGCCGCATGATGCCGGGTCGGCGCTACTCCGAGGGCCTGCACCAGGCGCTCGAGGCCAAGGAAAAGGTCCGGATCCAGCCGGAGAACCAGACGCTGGCCTCCATCACCTTCCAGAACTACTTCCGCATGTACGAGAAGCTGGCCGGCATGACCGGTACCGCCTCGACGGAAGCGGACGAGTTCATGGACATCTACGGGCTCGAGGTGCTGGAAATCCCGACCAACAACCCGGTCAAGCGCATCGATGATGACGACGAGGTCTACCGGACGGTCGACGAGAAGTTCAACGCCATCGTCGAGCTGATCGACGACTGCAAGAAGCGCGGCCAGCCGATCCTGGTCGGCACCACCTCGATCGAGAAGTCGGAACTGCTGGCCGAGCGGCTCAAGAAGCACGGCTACCGCCAGATCGACGTGAACGATCCGAACGCCTTTGCCCCGCTGTTCGACGGCGACGACGGCACGGCGCGCGAGAAGATCTTCGCGGTGCTGAACGCCCGCTACCACGAGCAGGAAGCCTTCATCATCGCGCAGGCCGGCCTGCCGGGCGCGGTCACGATCGCCACCAACATGGCCGGCCGCGGCACCGACATCCAGCTCGGCGGCAACGCCGAGATGCGCATCGAGCGTGAGCTGGCCGACGTGCCGGAAGGCGAGGAGCGCAAGGCGCGCGAGGCGAAGATCCGCGCCGAGGTCGAGGCGCTGAAGCAGAAGTCGCTCGCCGCCGGCGGTCTCTACGTGATCGGCACCGAGCGGCACGAGAGCCGCCGCATCGACAACCAGCTGCGCGGCCGCTCCGGCCGTCAGGGTGACCCCGGCCACTCCAAGTTCTTCCTGTCGCTGCAGGACGACCTGATGCGGATCTTCGGCTCCGACCGGATGGACTCCATGCTGCAGAAGCTGGGCCTGAAGGACGGTGAGGCGATCATCCATCCGTGGATCAACCGCGCCCTTGCCAAGGCGCAGCAGAAGGTCGAGGCGCGGAACTTCGACATCCGCAAGAACCTGCTCAAGTTCGACAACGTGATGAACGACCAGCGCAAGGTGGTGTTCGAGCAGCGTGTCGAGCTGATGGACGGCACCGACATCGCCCAGACCGTGACCGACATGCGGTACGACGTGATCGAGGATCTGGTCAGCCGCCACATTCCCGAGCGCGCCTATCCCGAACAGTGGGACACCGTCGGGCTGCAGGAGGAGGTGCGCAAGATGCTCGCCCTCGACCTGCCGATCATCGACTGGGCCAAGGAAGAGGGCATCGCCGACGAGGAGGTGAAGGATCGCCTGCGCAAGGCCGCCGACGAGGTGATGGAGAACAAGATCGCCCGCTACACGCCGGAGATCATGTCCCAGGTCAAGAAGGCGATCCTGCTGCAGACGCTCGACAATCTGTGGCGCGAGCATCTTGCCAACCTCGACCACCTGCGCTCGGTGGTCGGCTTCCGCGGCTACGCCCAGCGCGACCCGCTGCAGGAGTACAAGACCGAGGCCTTCTCGCTGTTCGAGAGCATGCTGGCGCAGCTGCGCCAGGTGACGACCTCGCAGCTGATGCGCGTCGAGCTTGTCACCCAGCAGCCGGAAATGCCGCGCGCCCCGACCGAGATGCACCCGCATCACATCGACCCGCTCACCGGCGAGGACGAGGAGGCGCGGCCGCAGCAGCAGGCCGCCGGCGCCTTCAGCGCAACCGGCGTTGCCCGCGATCCGAAGAACCCCGCCACCTGGGGCTCGGTCGGGCGCAACGAGCCCTGCCCCTGCGGCTCGGGCAAGAAGTACAAGCACTGCCACGGCGCCTTCGTCTGACCGGACAGGGCAACGACAAGAAAGGCCGGCCTTGTGCCGGCCTTTTTTTGACCGCCGGCAGACCTTCCTCCGTCATCCCGGACGAGCGCGAAGCGGAGATCCGGGACCGGAGAGCCAAGGTCTCTCCGGGTATAACGAATTGAATTATAAAGGCCTCGACTCTCCGGTCCCGGCTCGGCGCTGACGCTTGGCCGGGATGACGACGGTGAGGTCGAGGTTTGTCAGCAGTCTGACGCCGGCCTTTGACTTTTCGGGCTTTGGCAAGCAAGGCTGGTGGTGCCGGCCCGTTCACAGAGAAATCGCGATGCAGACGAACGAGAAGATCGAGGGTGTCGAGGACTGGCTGATCAGCCTGGCACTCGGCACGCCGACCATGGCGACGATGTTCGAGGGCCTCTGCCAGCGCCTGTGCCAGATGGGCATCCCCGTTGACCGGGCCTTGCTCGCCTGGGCCACGCTGCACCCGCTGATCGAAACGGAAAGCGTGTTCTGGCGGCCCGAGACGCCCGTGGAGCACGAGAAGTTCCGGCACGAGCAGGAAGAGACCGAGGCCTGGCTGAAAAGTCCGATGCGCCGGGTCTGGCGCAACGGCGAGCGGCAGTTCCGCCGGCAGCTTGATCGCAGCGCCCCGGACAGCGAGTTCCCGCTGCTTGCCGAGCTGAAGGGCCAGGGTTTCGCCGACTATCTGGTCCTGTCGACCCCCTTCGAGCTGCCATCCGTCGAGGAAAACCACGGCAACACGGGGGTTCTGGTCAGCTGGGCGACACGCCGTCCCGGCGGCTTCACCGATGCCGACATCTCTGCCATTGGCTATCTGCAGAAGCGGCTGGCGCTGGCCGTGCGCGCCAATGTCCAGGCCCAGATCACCCGGACGGTGGCGGAGACCTATCTCGGCCGCTGGGCCGGGACACAGGTACTGAACGGCCAGATCCGCCACGGCGACGGACAGAGCATCGAGGCCGTGATCTTCTATTGCGACATGCGCGAATCAACCGCACACGCCGAAAAGCTCGGGCCGGACCGCTACCTGCGCCTGCTGAACCGTTACTTCGATGCCACCGCCGGCGCGGTGGAGGCGCAAGGGGGCGAGATCCTCGACTTCATCGGCGATGCGGTGCTGGGCATCTTCCCGATCGCCGCCGAAGGGCTGCAGCCGGCCGCCGCCCGGGCCCTGGCAGCAGCGAGGATGAGCGCCGCCCGGCTGCGGGCGCTTGATGTCGCCGATCTGCTGGAGGGCACCGCACCGCTGAAGGCGGGCATTGCCCTGTCGGTCGGGCGCGTGATGTTCGGCAACATCGGCATCGCCAACCGGCTGACCTTCTCGGTCATCGGCCAGACTGTCCACGCCGCCGCCCGCATGGAAGCCCTGACCAAGGACTTGCGTCAGCATGTGCTGCTGACGGAGGACATCGCCGGATATGCCGGGCGGGACGCGGAACCGGTTGGCGACTTCCATCTCGCCGGCTTCCGGGATCCCCGCCCGCTCTTTGCGCTGCGGCTGGCCTGAGGGCAGCCCGACGGGCGCGACTGCTGCCGAGCCCGGAGCGGAGCTGCCGGCCCCATCCTCTTTGAGCCCGGCTTTGCCGGGAACAACGGGATTTTGACCGGCTTTGCCGGAAACAACGAAACTTTGACCGGCTTTGCCGGAAACAATGAGATTTTGACCGGCTGTGCCGGTCAGCGAATGATCACGGTCGCTCCGACCGGCACCTGGCTGTAGAGGTGTTCGACATCGTCGTTCCACATGCGGAAGCAGCCGGAGGACACGGCCTGGCCGATGCTCCAGTCCTCGTTGGTGCCGTGGATCCGGTAGATCGTGTTGCCGAGGTAGAGCGCGCGTGCGCCCATCGGATTGTTTGGTCCGCCGGGCATGAAGGCCGGCAGCTTGCGGCCCTTCTTGCGCTCGCGGGCGATCATTTCCGGCGGCGGCGTCCAGCCCGGCCACTCCGCCTTGCGGGTGACCTTCTGCACGCCCTGCCAGGTGAAGCCGTCGCGGCCGACACCGATGCCGTAGCGCATGGCCTCCCCACCTTCCAGGACGTGGTACAGGGCACGTGCCTCGGTGTCGACGATGATGGTTCCCGGGGCTTCGGGACCGTTGAAATCGACCACCTTCCGCTTGAACTTGCGCCGGGCGATCTTGCCGGCAACCTCGGGCGTGACCTTCAGCTCCACCCATTCCTGCGTCACCGGATCGAAGAACTTGTTGTCCGCAAAGGCGAGCGCAGGGGCCGGGGTCAGCGGCGGCAGGGCAAGACCCGCGCAGAGCGCAAGGATGGGAAGGCGAAGGCGCAGCCGCATGGCAGGGGCTCTCAGTTGGGGTGTCACGAAACCGGTGGATCCGGCAGCCAGACCGCGTCCGGCCGCATCGGCATGCGGCCGGCTGATCTCACTGTCTTTTTTCCGGAGTTATGGTGAACAAACCGTTACGTTCCGTCAATTGACGCAACGGTGAACCCGGAACCGGCCCGATGCGCCTCAGCGCGCGAGGAAAGCCTCGACCTCCGCCCGGCGCGGCAGCGGCGCGACGGCACCATAGCCGGTGACGGAGAGGGCCGCGGCGGCATTGGCATGACGGGCGGCGGCAAAGGCGTCGCCGGTCGCCAGATACTCGGCAAGGAAGGCACCGTCGAAGGCATCCCCGGCGCCAGTCGCATCGACCGCATCGACCTTGTGCGCCCCGAAACGTTCGCGCCGGTCGGCGGTGGCAACCAGAACACCGTCGCTGCCCATGGTGAGGGCGACGATCCTGGCACCGAGCCCGAGCAGCTCGTCGGCGATGCCATCGGCATCCTGCGCGTCGCAGAGCTTCTGCGCGTCGTCCAGACCCGGCAGGACAATGTCGCTGAGGCCGATGGTGGCGCGGATGACGGCGCGGGCGCGGGCCAGCGGCCACAGCGCCAGACGCAGGTTGGTGTCATAGGAGACCAGCCGCCCGGCCGCGCGGGCCGCATCGGCCGCCGCAAAGCAGGCATCGCAGGCCGAAGGCGAGATCGCCTGGCTGATGGCGGAGAAATGCAGCACCTTCGCGCTGGAGATGAGATCCAGCGGCAGGCTGCGGGGGCTCATCCGGCTGGCGGCCGATCCGGCCCGGCGATAGGAGAAGGTATGGCCGGCCGGACCATGGGTGACGAAATAGAGCCCGGTCGGCGCATCAGGGTCGGAGGGCACGGCGGAATGGTCGATCCCCTCGGCCGTCCACAGTCCCCGCAGGCTGTCGCCGAAAACATCCGCCCCGAGCGCCGTCGACATGGCCACGCGGAGGCCCTGGCGCGCAGCCGCGACGGCCGTGTTGGAAACGTCCCCGCCGAACCCGGGGTGATAGGCCCCGCCGGCGTGGTGCTGGTTGAGCTCCACCATGGGTTCGCCAAGGCAGACAAGATCGATGGCAGCGGTCATGAAGGGTTCCACGGCAAGACTGATCGAACCGGCAGCGGGCCGGAGTGGCGGGAGACCGCCATTTAAATCGATTTAGTCCACTCTGCCGTCCCTGTCCATCCGTCCTTTTGCCGAAGGGATGGCACCAGCACCCGCGCCGCCGGCTGCTTTCCTTTGGCGCCGGCCACCGCTATCAGTGTGCCGAGATGATTGCGACAAGGAACCGACCATGTCCAGCCCGGCCAGTCCGCTTCTGCCCCAGAGCAGGGCCTCCCTGCCCCATCACGTCCAGGGCGACGGCGCCGGCGCCCCGATCGTGCTGCTGCACGGATTTGGTGGCGACCACCAGACCTGGCTGAACATCCAGACGGGCCTGTCCACCCGCCGGCGGACCATCGCCTTTGATCTGCCGGGCCACGGCAAGGCGCTCGACTGGCCGACGATCGGCAACGCCGGTGTTTCCGCCAAGGCCGTGATCCGGTCTCTGGAGGCGCTGGATCTCGCGCCGGTGCATCTGGTCGGCCATTCCATGGGCGGCGCGGTGGCGGCGCTGGTCGCCATGCGGGCACCGGAACGCGTTGCCAGCCTCACCCTTCTTGCCCCCGGAGGTTTCGGCACGGAGATCAACCACAAGCTCCTGCGCCGCTATGCCCAGACCGCCGACGAGGCCGCGCTGGAACCGCTGCTCGAGCAGTTCTTCGGCTTCGGCTTCCGCATGCCGCGCCTCTTTGCCCGCCATGCGGCCGAGCTGCGCCAGCGGCCCGGCGCCATCGAGGCCCTGACCACCATCGTCGAGGACATCCTGGACGGCGACGGGCAGAAGACCCTGCCGCGCGATGCGCTTGCCGACCTCGGCATGCCGGTGAAGCTGATCTGGGGCCGGCAGGACCGGGTGCTGCCGGTGCATCAGGCGAACGCCCTGCCGGGCACCATTGCCTGCCACCTGTTCGACGGCATGGGCCACATGCCGCATCTGGAGAACCCGCAGGCGGTGATCCGGCTCATTCTCGAAGCCAGCGCGGCGCGATAAGGGGGCGGACGATGAGCACCAGATCCGCCCTGCCCGTTCCCACTGTTCCGGGCTGGCACAGCACCCCGGTGGAGCCGATCCGCTCCGACGGCCCGCTGGACGCCATCGTCACCGCCGTCTCCGGCTACCGGCCGGCCGACATGGCCGTGTGGTTCAATTCGCTGAAGGCAACGGGATTTGCCGGGCGCATCTTCGTCGTCGCCTATGACGTCGACGCCGAGCTGGTGCGCTGGATGGAGGCGCAGGGCGCCGTCGTCTTCACCTATCGCCAGGATGGCCCGCGCTACCGCTACAGCCAGCTCGACGAGGAACTGGCCGACCATCTCGACGGCCGCAAGCTCAGGGTCGACGGCCGCTGGACCTGGACGCGCCGCATCCTGCGCTTCCGCGACAAGATCCACGACCGCCGTTTCTTCCACTCGAGCGAACTCCTGCGCGACCACGCCGAGCGCACCGGCGAGACGTTCCGGTTCCTGGCCTTCTCCGACGCCCGCGATGTGGCGTTCCAGTGCAATCCCTTCGACTGGATCGCCGCGAACCTGCCGGCGGACAAGGACCTGCTCGCCTCGGTGGAAGGCATCACGCATGACGATCCCTGGAACCACCGCATGACGATCAAGGCCTTCGGCAAGCACGCGCTGCGCCGTGTCGCGGGCAAGCCGGTGATCTGCTGCGGCTTCTTTGCCGGCCGGTTCGAGCCGATGCTGGAGCTGATGCTGGCGAACTACTACTTCGACCAGAGCAAGCGCATCGGCGACCAGATCGCCTTCAACCAGCTCCTGTCCTTCGGCGCCTTCGGCCGGATCACGCTGCTGACCGACTGGCAGCAGCCTTGGACCCTGCACGCCTGCACGCTGATGGAACCGTCGAAAAGCCCCGGCGCCTTTGCCGACCCGGCAACGCTGCCGCGCTTCGAGGACGGCGTGGTCCTGACCCGGGCCGGCGAGCGCTTCGCCGTGATCCATCACTATGACCGGGCCCCGGCGGTCGAGGCCCGGTTCAAGGCGCTCTACGGCACGCCATGATCCGTCAGGCTGCGGCGGGCAGAAGATCGGCGCGCCAGGGCTCGCCGATCGCCTTGCGGGCCATCATGTGCGAGCGCGGCGAGTTGATGCTGTCGACGGCAATCAGCCGGCCTTTCTGCAGATAGGCGACGTAGAACTTGTCCTCGGCCGGTTCGCCCACGGTGACGACCTCGTCATAGCCTTCCGACAGGCCCGCGATCTGCAGCTTGACGTGATACTGGTCGGACCAGAACCAGGGCAGCGGATCATAGTCCACCTCCTGACCCAGGATCGACTGGGCGACGACCTTGGCCTGGTCAATGGCATTCTGCACGCTTTCCAGCCGCACGGAGCGGTCATAGCGCGGCAGGAAGAAGCGGGTGCAGTCGCCGGCGGCATAGATGTCCGGATCGCTGGTCTGTCCGCCGCCATCGACGAGGATGCCGTTGTCGGTCTCGAGCCCGGCCGCCTCGGCCAGCGCGTCATTCGGCTCCGCACCCACGGCCATCAGCACGAGGCCAGCCGGGACCAGGCTGCCATCAGCGAGACGGACGCCGGTGACGGCCCCCTCCGCGCCCTCAAGGCCCGAGAGGCCCGTGTCCAGCCGCAGGTCGACGCCCTTCGACCGGTGCAGCGCCTCGTAGAAGGCGGAAATGACGGGCGAGACGACACGTTTCAGCACGCGGTCCTGCGCCTCGATCACCGTGACCGTCTTGCCCATGGCGCGTGCAACGGCGGCAACCTCGAGACCGATGTAACCGGCGCCGATCACGGCCAGACGCTCCTGTGCCGCCAGGGCCGACCGGATCCGGTCCACATCGGCGATGGAGCGCAAGGTCAGGATACCGGCGAGATCGGCGCCCGGCACCGGAATGCGGCGCGCCCGCGTGCCGGTTGCCAGCACCAGCTTGTCATAGGGCACGCGCTCACCCGTCGACAGGACGACGGCGTGACCATCGCGGTCAATGGCGGCGACTTCGCTCCCCGTGAGGAGATCAACTGACTGTGTCTCGTAAAAGGCTGCGGGTCGCAGCCACAGGCCTTCTGCGTCCGTTTCCCCGGCGAGGAATTTCTTCGACAGCGGCGGGCGCTGGTAGGGCGGATGCGCCTCCTCGCCAATGAGGCGGATGGACCCGGCATGGCCGCCCTGACGCAGCGACTGGGCGACCTGGGCGCCGGCCTGACCGGCGCCAACGATGACGATGCTGTCCTGCATGACCACTCCTGTCATGGGTAATTCCGACATGCGAAGCCGGACAGGGATAGCGGAGCGCCGCGCCCAAGGCAAAGGCGTTCCGGCCCGGGCCACGGCAAACGGGGGATAGAGTGCACGGCCGGCGGGGGAAGAACCAGACAGGAGGAACCACAACGCGAAGGCGCGCGACCCTTGGCCGCGCGCCCCACGAAAACATGACCCGGAAGTGGCCCGGAGAGGGAGCCCGGATCTGCAGCCCGGTCAGGCAGAGTGATCAGGCAGAGTGATCAGGCCGCGCGGACCCCGTCAAGGAACTGCCGCACCTCGCGCCGCAGCAGGGCCGCCTGCTCGGAGAGCACCTTCGACAGGCGGTCGACCTCGTCGCCCGAGGCCCGGGCATGGTCGGTCGCGCTGACGACGGCGGTCATCCGGTCGGCGCCCTCCTCGGAGCGGTTCGAGGCATCCGCGACGTTGCGGGAAATGCCCGACACGGCGCGGTCCTGCTGCTCGACCGCCTGAGCGACGGCGGAGGCTAGCCCGTCCATGTCGGCGATGATGTCGCGAACTTCCGAAATCGCGGTCACGGCCCCGGCGGAGGCGCTCTGGATGGCCTCGACCTGCTTGGCGATGTCCTCGGTCGCCTTGGCGGTCTGGTCGGCGAGCTGCTTCACTTCCGCCGCCACGACCGCGAAGCCCTTGCCGGCCTCCCCTGCACGGGCGGCCTCGATGGTCGCGTTCAGCGCCAGCAGGTTGGTCTGGTTGGCAATGTCGCGGATCAGGCTCATGACGGCGCCGATCCGGTCGGCGGCGCTGGAGAGGTCCTGCATGGTGGAGAAGGTGCTGTCGGCACCGGCCACGGCCCGCTTGGCAACCTGGGTCGAGCGGCCGGCCTGCGAGGCGATGTCGCGGATCGAGGCGGCAAGTTCCTCGGTCGCCCCGGCGGCAGAGGTCACGTTCTGCGCCGCGACGCGGACGCTGTTGCCGGCCTGGTCGGCAAGGGCGGCCACCTCGTCGGATGCGGTTTCCACGGCGCTGGAGGCCTTGTCCAGATCCCGGGAGGCGTGGTCGAGGCTGTCGAGCGAGCGCTGCACCGCGGCCTCGAAGTTGGAAATGATCGCCTCGAGCCGGGCCACGCGGGCATCACGGCCCTCGTTCTCCCGGGCCTGCTCCGCCGCGAGGCGGTAGCGCTCGGCCGCGTTGTCGCGGAAGACACGCACGGTCCGAACCATCGCGGAAATCTCGTCGCGGCCAGTCCCGGCCGGCAGCTGGATGTCGGTCTTGCCGGAGGCCAGCACCTCCATCGAGGTCTGCAGGCTGGCGAGAGGCGCTGCAATCGAGCGTCCGATCATGATCGCAAGGCCGGAGAGCACCACGACCAGCGCGCCGATGACGCCATACATCACCTTGGAGGACAGGGTGCGGATCTCTTCCAGCTCGCTGCGTGCAGCCGCATCGCCGGTCTGGGCGGCGGTCAGCAGCGCCTCGATATGCGGCGGCAGCAGGCCAAAGAGGTCCTCCGCCAGCGTGATCTTGGTCTGCCGGTCCTGGAGCGCGGCGGCGTAGGCATCGAAGGCAGCCTTGTAGGCGGTCATGTGACCCTCGATCTCGGCCTTCACCTCGTTCGGGATGTAGACGCGACCGATCAGCTTCTGGAACACGGCATAGGACTTCTCGAAGGCCTCCCGCAGGTCCGGCTTGCCGCCCGACTGGGTAAACCGGCTTTCCGACAGCTGCACGTCCATCACGGTGCGCGCGAGCTTCTCGAAGTCCGAGTTGCCGCCGAACTTCAGCTCGTCGTCGATCCGGGTCTTGGCCTTGCCGGACAGGTCGGCCAGCTGGGCGCGCAGGCCGGAGGCCGCATCGAAGCCGATCGTCTCCTGCACGTCATGCAGCTGGTTGAAGGCACCGACGATCCCGTCCAGCGTGTCGGCGATGTCGGCCGTCTGCGCGGACAGTCCCGCTGCTGCCGGGATCTGGCGCACCTGGGCAAGCCGTGCGACCGTTTCCTGATGCCCGGCCAGCAGGGCAGCATGGGCGGCGTCGGAGGGGGCGACCAGGTAGCCCTTTTCCAGCAGCCTCAGGTCGTCGGCTGCCACGAGCAGGTCCAGCGTCGCGCGCGACAGGGCCGTGTTCTCACCCGAGGCGAGGAATGCGCTGTCCACACGCGACTGGCTCCACCAGAACACCGAGCCGACAGCGATCAGGCCGAGGGTCGAGATCAGGCTGAGGATGATGATCCGGAACCGGACAGTCATGCCGGACAGGAGGCCGGCCCCTTCAGCGACGGCATCCGGTCCGGTGACAGACGAGGGGGATTGAAAAGCACGGCTCATTGCGCGAAACCCTTAACAACCGTCCGCAAGGACAGCTTTCGTGTCCGCTCGACCATGGCGCGGGAGCAGTTAACATCCGCTCAACACGCTACGTCATTTTCAAGTCGTGAAGAGCCCAAATTCTATTCAGTTTGGATTCGGTCCAGGCCATAAACAGTGGACACTCCGCGTGCAAAAGCCAATTCTTGCAACCATAGCGCCAGGTCTTTTCGTTTTGCTCTGGTCGACAGGCTTCATTGGCTCGAAGCTGGGCGCGCCCTACGCAGATCCATTTGTCTTTCTCTCGGTAAGATACCTTGCTGTACTTCCCTTCCTGCTTGTCTTCGCAGTTGCAGCAGGATCAAAATGGCCAAACAACACGCCGGCAATCCTGCACTGCATTGTCACCGGCATGCTTGTTCACGGGATTTATCTCGGTGGCGTCTTCTGGGCAATTGATCGCGGCATGCCG
Source organism: Pannonibacter sp. XCT-53 (assembly GCF_009915765.1). Taxonomy (NCBI): domain Bacteria; kingdom Pseudomonadati; phylum Pseudomonadota; class Alphaproteobacteria; order Hyphomicrobiales; family Stappiaceae; genus Pannonibacter; species Pannonibacter tanglangensis. The sequence goes on along the minus strand of NZ_JAABLQ010000004.1, from coordinate 230,624 downwards.
GCCGGCGCCAGCGCGCTGATGGTCGGACTGCAGCCGGTGCTGACGGCCCTGGCGGCCGGGTGGCTGCTCGGTGACCGGATCGGCCCGCGCCACTGGGCCGGCATGGCGCTCGGCTCGCTCGGGCTGGTGCTGATCGTCGGGCCGAAGCTCGGCCTCGACGGATCGGGGATCACGATTGCCACGATCACCGCGATGGCGGCGGCCGTTCTCGCCATGAGCTTCGGCACCGTGTACCAGAAGCGCTTCGTGCCTGCGACGGATCACGTCACCGCCACGGTGTGGCAGTATGTCGGCGCGCTGATCGTGTCGCTGCCCATGACGCTCGGAGAGAGCTGGCAGATCGACTGGAGCCCGCAATTCGCGTTTGCGCTGGCCTGGCTGGTGCTCGTGCTGTCGATCGGCGCCATCCTGCTGCTGATGTACCTGATCCGGGCCGGCGCCGTGGCCGAGGTTGCCTCGCTGTTCTATCTGGTGCCGGTGGCCACGACGATCGAGAGCTACTTCCTGTTCGGCGAGCGGCTGGCGCCGGTCCAGATCGCCGGCATGGGGCTTGTGGTGGCGGCGATCCTGCTCATCCGGCGGAAGCGGACCCCTCCCCCGCCCGCCGACGCTGTCTGATCCGGCGCGCCCGCAGCAGGGATGCGTTGAGCTCGCCGCCGGCCAGCAGCGCCAGCGCCACCATGTACAGGAACACGAGCGCCGTCATGACACCGGCCAGCCCGGCGTAGGTGGAGACATAGTTGGCATAGGTCGCCAGATACATGCCGAACAGCATGCCGGAGCCGATCCAGAGCGCAAGCGTCAGCAGGACGCCGGGCAGGATGTCGAGAAGCTGCCGCCGACCGGCCGGCAGCACCACATGCACCACGAGAAGGCCGGCCGTGCTGATGAGCCCCGCCACCACGTAGCGGGCGACATGGAGCTGGTCGAACCAGGCGGCCAGCGCCGGCGCGAACCGTTGCGCGGCCGCCATCGCCAGCGGGGCAAGGACGATGAGCAGCGTGAAGGCGATGAGGGCAACGGCCCCGAACAGCACCACCAGGATGGACTGCAGGCGCAGGACGAGGAAATTCCGGGTCTCTGTGACCCGGTAGGCGCGGTTGAGGGCGACACGGACGGCGCTGACGCCGTTCGAGGAGAACCACAGCGCGGCGATGACGCCGAAGGTCAGCAGGTCGCCGCGCGGAACGGTGAGCACCTTGCTGATCTCGTTGGCGACCGGGGCCGCGACCGCATCGGGCCAGGCATCGAAGATCAGCTGCGACACCCGCGGCGCGGCCTCGCCGAAGCCCAGAAAGCCGGCAAGTGCTGCGATGAAGATCAGGAACGGAAACAGCGCAAGGAGAGTGGACAGCGCCACATGGCTCGCCATCGCCCAGCCATCATCGGTGTTGAAATGACCGAAGGCGTCGGCAAGGACACGATAGGCATCGCGCAAGGGGGCGCTGAGGGCGGGCCGGGGCATCATGCCCTGATCTCGCCTGTCGCCGGGGCCGGCGTCAACCCTGCCACGCCGGGCCGCCGGACGCGGCACCGCAGCAGTCCCGGGCGGCGCCAGCCACGGGCCCGGACCAGCCCCTGAGGCAGAAAACCGCGGCCGTCAGCCAAAAGGCGTACATCCACAGCCCTCGACAAAGCGTAAGGTGCAACGCAACATGCTTGCCGGATTTCGACGCCGCGAACAACAAACGCAAAGGGACGGACCCATGACCACTGCCCTCAACCGCGCCAGTGCCCCGACTGCGCCCGGAGACGAGCTTCTGACGCAGACCCGCGCGGCCGTCGAAACGATCAGCTCGCTGGTCGACACGGCCACGCGCCGCGTGCGCGAGGCGGTCAGCAAGGGCGGCAAGATCTCGTCCGAGCTGGTGGACCGCGAGCAGCGCGCAACCCACGGCCTCGCCTGGCTTGCGACCTATGGCGAGGCGCTGCGCCAGCTGGACGCCTATCAGCTGCGCCTGCGCGAGCAGGGTCGCCACGGCGAGATCGAGGAGCTGATCGTCCGGCTGGGCTTTGCCGAGTATCTGGCGCAGATCTTCGGCGGCATCCCGATGAACCAGGGCGAATTCGTCCGCCTCGGCGATCTGGGCCTGAGCGCGGCAGAGATCGCCGCTGCCCGCACACCGGCCATCGAGCAGCTGATGGCGGAGGGCAACACGCCGGCCGTCCGCGCCCGGCTGGCGGAGCTGATCCGTCACCAGGCCTCCCGCTCGACCTTCGGCGACAGCGGTCTTGACGCGACGCTGGAACAGATCCGCGGCGAGATGCGCCGCTTTGCCGAGGACAAGGTGGTGCCATACGCGCATGAGTGGCACCTCAGGAATGACTACATCCCGCTCGAGGTCATTGCCCAGATGGCCGAGCTTGGCGTCTTCGGCCTGACGATCCCGGAGGAATACGGCGGGCTCGGCCTCGGCAAGGAGAGCATGTGCGTCGTCTCCGAAGAGCTGTCGCGCGCCTACATCGGCGTCGGCTCGCTGGGCACCCGCTCGGAGATCGCAGGCGAGCTGATCCTGTGCGGCGGCACGGAAGAGCAGAAACAGAAGTGGCTGCCGCTGATCGCCTCCGGCGAGATCCTGCCGACGGCCGTCTTCACCGAGCCCAACACCGGCTCCGACCTGGCCTCCCTGCGCACCCGTGCAGTGCTGGACGGGGATGTCTGGAAGATCTCCGGCAACAAGACCTGGATCACCCATCCGGTCCGCGCCGACATCATGACCCTGCTGGCCCGCACCAACCCCGAAGAGCCGGGCTACAAGGGCCTGTCGATGTTCATCGCCGAAAAGCCGCGCGGCACCGACGAGGACCCGTTCCCGGCCGAGGGCATGTCCGGCGGCGAGATCGAGGTGCTCGGCTATCGCGGCATGAAGGAATACGAGATCGCCTTTGACGGCTTCGAGGTGAAGGCGGAAAACCTGCTCGGCGGTGAAACCGGCCAGGGCTTCAAGCAGCTGATGCAGACCTTCGAGGGGGCCCGCATCCAGACCGCAGCCCGTGCGCTGGGTGTCGCCCAGGCGGCGCTGGACCTTGGCCTGCGCTATGCCGAGGAGCGCGTCCAGTTCGGCAAGGCGCTGATCAACTTCCCGCGCGTCTCGGACAAGCTGGCGCTGATCACGGCCGAGCTGATGATTGCCCGCCAGCTGACCTATTTCTCGGCCTGGGAAAAGGACTCCGGCCGGCGCTGTGACCTCGAGGCCGGCATGGCCAAGCTGCTCGGTGCCCGGGTGGCCTGGGCGGCGGCGGACAACGCGCTGCAGATCCATGGCGGCAACGGCTTTGCGCTGGAGTACCAGATCAGCCGTGTTCTTTGCGATGCCCGCATCCTCAACATCTTCGAGGGGGCCGCGGAAATCCAGGCCCAGGTCATCGCCCGCCGGTTGCTGGAAAGCCGCGCGCTGGACTGACCGACCCCGGACCTCTCGCCTCCCCGCACCATGTCGGACATGGCGCACCTGCGGCCGTTGCCCGGACCTCCCGGCAGCGGCCGCCGCGTTTGCAGCAAGCGCGGAGAGGCCGGCGGATCAGGCCGGGCATCCGGGATGCCTGCACCGCCTCGACGGGGCTCTGGCAGAGGTTGATGCGGACACTCCCGTGGTAGAACGGGCCAAGACACCCCGGACCAGCCGCTCCGGGCCCACAACGGGATGCAGCACCCCACGCAAGGAGGCCCAACCATGCCGAGACGTATCCTCGTTCTCAGCGGTCATCCGGCCGAGGCCAGCCTGACCGAGGCCCTGGCAGAAGCCTATGCCGAGGGGGCCCGCAGCAAGGATCACGAGACCCGTTCCTTCTCGCTCGCCCGCATGCAGTTCAATCCCGACTTCACAGCCGGATACGGCGGACAGCAGCCGCTCGAACCGGATCTGCTGGCGTTTCAGGAGGCCGTGGCCTGGTGCGACCATCTCGTCATCGCACATCCGCTGTGGTGGGGGCTGATGCCGGCACGGCTCAAGGGCCTGTTCGACCGGACGCTGCTGCCGGGCTTTGCCTTCCGGTACGAGGCCGGCAGCCCGTTCCCGGCCAAGCTTCTGAAAGGCCGCAGCGCCGAGGTGCTGGTGACGGCGGACACGCCGGTCTGGTGGCTCTATCTGGTGCTGCGGGCCGGCGGCTACCGGGCCATGAAGAGCCAGATCCTGGGCTTCTGCGGTTTCCGGCCGGTGCGCTTCAAGACCTTCGCTCCCGTGCGCGGATCGACGCCCGAACGGCGCCAGCGATGGCTCGAGACCGCACGCCGCCTCGGCGCCCGGGCTTGACGCTGTTGCAGCCGTCACGAGAACTTCCCATATGGTCATCATGATGGGGGCGGGTGCGGCAGCGGGTCTGCCCGACGGCGCCCGACAGGAGACACCGGATGCGCGCACGTGTAGACGACCTCGGCTTCGATCCCGAGATCCTTGGACCGGAGCTTGGCTCCGACGAGCAGAAGATCAGGAGCCTGCGTCAGCGGCTGCTGGCCACGGCCCGCAAGGCGGCCCGCCAGGTTCCGTTCCTCGAGGACGTGATCGCCGGCTATTACTGCGCCATGGATCCGGCCACGCCGACCAAGGTGCGGGCGACGACGCTGGCGGCGCTGGCCTATTTCGTGCTGCCGGTCGACATGATGCCCGACTTCCTGATCGGCATCGGCTTCGGTGACGATGCGACCGTGCTGATGGCCGCGCTCGCCATGATCCGCACCCACATGCGGCCGGAGCACAAGGAGGCAGCGCGCGCTGCCCTGCAGGACAAGGACCAGCTGTAAGGCGTTGCGGCGGGCCGGATCAGCCCTCGGCGCGGCGCCAGGTGCCCGAGGAGCGGCCCGCCACCAGCCAGTAGATCGCGCCGGCGACGAAGCCCGCAGCCAGCGCCACCGTCGTGCCTGGCCGCAGGCTGGAACCGCCGGCGGCATCATCCGGGATCGGCCCGATGTCGCCGATCCCCCACAGGGCCAGCGCGATCAGCCCCCCGACGGCAACATGATAGAGAAAGCTGCGCCAGCGGAAGGCTTCCGCCAGCACGATGGCAAGGGCGGCGGGAACGAAGGCCAGCGCCCCGATCAGCGCGGCCGAGACAAGCCCCGTGGCCACCACCGCTCCGGCAAGACCCGGCTCCGAGGTGTCGGACAGGCCCTGGAAAAAGCCCCAGGCAAGGAATACGCCCGCGCCCGTCAGCCCCAGAATGAAGCCGAGGACGATCCGCACCGCCTGAAGCACGAGCCCTGCACCGCTGACCATCCTGTCACGCCCTCGCCTGTCCAGTTTTCGCCAGCCCGGTTTTCGCCAGCCCGGTTTTTCGCCAGCCCGGATTTCGCCGGCCCAGCTTCTGCCGGCCTAACGCCGACCGGCCAGACCCAGCCTTGCCGCATCCCGGGCGGCCGCAAGGCGTCCTGCCGGATCAGGGCGGCATCGGCCCGGGCGAACCGGACCGGCTGCGCCCCCTTGATAGCCGGTCAGGCCGCGAGCGGGAAGGCTTCCTCGACCAGATACGGGCCGCCGCCGATGCTGGCACGGGATGAATAGAGCACGAAGCGGCCGGCCAGGAAGGGCGGGGCCTGGAAGTCGCCCCGTTCCATCAGCCAGCGCGCCACCTCCTCGTTGCTCGCCGTCTTGCAGCGCGCGATGGTGACATGCGGCGTGTACTTGCGCCGCTCCGCCGGCAATCCCAGCCGCTGCAGGATGCGCTCCTGCTCGCCCTGGAGCTCGGCCAGCTGCGGCGTCGGCTGGACGCGCGCCCAGACCGCATGCGGCTTGCCGTTGCCGAAGGAGCCCAGACCGCTCAGCCGGATCTCCACCGGCTCGCGCCGCACGCGTGACAGCGCGTCTGCCACCTCGTCGGCCGTGCGGTCGTCGATGTCGCCGATGAAGCGGAGAGTGATGTGGTAGTTTTCGGGGTCAATCCAGCGGCTGCCCTTGAGGCCACCGCGGAGCATGGACAGGTACATGCCTGTCTGGGCGGGTATTTCAAGACCCGTAAACAAGCGCGGCATCGGGCAGATCCTCCGCTGTCGCTGACACGATCATTGAGGGGGCAGTTTGCCGCACTGCGCAAGAAAAATCTCAAACCCCTGAAAAACAAGAGGATCTGACCGACCCGACCGCGGCAGCTGCCGCGCGGGCCAAGCGTGATTCGGACAACCGGCCTGTCTTGTTCCACAGGCCGGCTGCCATCGCGGGCATCGCGACCGGAGCCGCAGGCGCCAGGCGCCAGGGGTCAGGCGCCAGGGGCCAGACGCCAGATGTCAGGGGCAGGGATTGCCGTGCAGCTGGTGCAGCGCGTCGATCCGCTCCAGCACGTCGGCCGGCAGGGTCAGGTCCGCCGCCCCCAGCGCGGTGTCCAGCTGCGCCAGGCTGGTGGCGCCGATGATCACGCTGGTCACGAAACTGCGCGACAGGGCAAAGGCAATCGCCATCTGCGACGGATCGAGCCCGGCCTCGCGGGCCAGGTCGACATAGGCGTTGATGGCCGCTTCGGCACCCGGCTTCTCGTAACGCTGCAACCTGTTGAACAGCGCCTTGCGCGAGCCGGCCGGCATTGCACCGTTGCGATACTTGCCGGTGAGATACCCCTGCCCCAGGGCGGAATAGGCAAGGAGACCGACACTCTCGCGGAGGGCCACTTCGGCCAGCCCGGCCTCGAAGGTCCGGTTGACGAGATTATACGCATTCTGGATCGAGACGACACGCGACAGGCCCTTCAGCTCCGCCGCCTTCAGATAGGTCATCGTGCCCCAGGGGCTTTCATTGGACAGGCCGACATGCCGCACCTTGCCGGCCTTCACGAGGGCCGTGAGTGCCTCGAGCGTTTCCTCGATCGGCGTCTCGTCGGACAGGATCTCCGGATCGGCCCAGCGGGTGGGATTGGAGCCGAAGCCGGAGACGTTCCGCTCCGGCCAGTGCACCTGGTAGAGGTCGATGCAGTCGGTCTGCAGGTTGGCAAGGCTGCGGTCGACCGCCTCGTTGATCTGGCGGGCCGTCAGACGGCCCGGCGAGCCGTCCTTGCGGAAATGGGTCATGTCCGAGCGGCCGACGACCTTGGTTGCCACGACCACCTTGTCACGCAAGCCCCGCGCCTTGAGCCAGGTGCCGATGATCCGCTCGGTGCGCCCCTGCGTTTCCGGGCGCGGCGGGATCGGGTAAAGCTCGGCGGCGTCGAGGAAATTGACGCCGGCGGCAAAGGCTCGGTCAAGCTGGGCATGGCCCTCGGCTTCGGTGTTCTGCTCCCCGAACGTCATGGTTCCAAGGCAGATGTGGCTGACCGCAAGGTCGGTGCGGCCGAGACGGCGAAGTTCCATCGATAGGTCCTGGTCTTGAGCTCTGAGGCGGGGGCAACAGGCTGGGGCAACAGGCCGGACGCGGGAAACCGGCGCGAAGGGAGGAGAGCCTACGACCCCTGGCGGACTCGGCCGATCAGCTCTTCCGCCAGCGGTAGCACACCGCGAACGATGACGGAAACCCCCTCGCCGGTCGGATGCATGCCGTCGGGCAGGTTCAGCTCCGGCTTCATCGCAACGCCCTCAAGGAAGAAGGGATAGAGCAGCGCGCCATGGGCGGCGGCAATGTCGGCGAAGATCGGATCGAACGCGCGGGCATAGTCCTCGCCGAGATTGCGCGGTGCCAGCATGCCGGCCACCAGAACCTTGACGCCGCGCTGCGTCAGCCGCGCCACGATCGCGTCGAGATTGGCGCGGGTGGCGGCCGGATCAATGCCGCGCAAGGCATCGTTTGCCCCAAGCTCGAGGATGACCGCATCGGCCGTCGGCGGCACCGACCAGTCGAGCCGTGCAAGGCCGCCGCTGGACGTGTCGCCGGACACGCCCGCGTTGATCACGGAAATGTTATGCCCCTTTTCCTTCAGGGCGCGCTCGAGCTGCACGGGAAAGGCCTCTGCCGCCGGAAGCTGGTATCCGGCCGACAGACTGTCGCCAAGGACAACGATTTCGACGGGTTCGCCGCCGCTCGCCACCGGTGCCGACGGCGCGGCCGGGGACTGGGCGAATGCGGTGACGGGCAGGGCCAGGGCTGCCATTGACACAATCAGATACAAGAACGAACGCATGACGGTCTGGAACACTCCGTGGTTTGGCCCCATTTTCTCGCGCAACGTCGCGGCCGGGTCCAGCGGACATCGCACCTGACCCCGCCCGAAAGCCGCCTGAACAGGAGCAGACCGATCGGCCCGCACGGGCGCGGCTGCCGTCTATATAGGGACGACCATGACATCTGGACCAGCCATCTCCCTCAAGGATGTCCACCTGACCCTCGGCGACGGCGCCGGCAAGGTCCATATCCTCAAGGGCATCGACCTGGAGATCGCCACCGGCTCGTCGGTCGGTCTGGTGGGCCCGTCGGGATCGGGCAAGTCGACCCTGCTGATGGTGATGGCCGGCCTCGAGCGCGCCGACCGGGGGCAGGTGCAGGTGGCAGGCTCCGACCTCTCGCCGATGACCGAGGACCAGCTTGCCCGCTTCCGCGGGCGCAACGTCGGCATCATCTTCCAGTCGTTCCATCTCGTCCCGAACATGACCGCGCTGGAAAACGTGGCCGTGCCGCTGGAGCTGGCGGGCGACCGCGACGCCTTCGCCAAGGCCCGTGCCGAGCTCGAAGCCGTGGGCCTTGGCCACCGGCTCACGCATTACCCCGCCCAGATGTCGGGGGGCGAGCAACAGCGCGTGGCGGTGGCCCGTGCGCTGGTCGTTGAACCGGCAATCCTCATTGCCGACGAGCCGACCGGCAACCTCGACGGCAGCACCGGCGAGCAGATCATCGAGCTGATGTTTGCCGCCCGCGCCCGCCACAACGCCACCCTGGTGCTGGTGACGCATGATCCCGGCCTGGCCGAACGTTGCGACCGGGTGGTGCGGCTGCGCTCCGGCGAGATCGAAAGCGAGCGCGCCGGCACGCCGCAACCGGCGAGGCTTCCGGCATGACCGCCTTCGTCCCCCCGTCGGCCGAACAGGCGGCAACCTGGCGCCTGGCCCTCCGCTTTGCCCTGCGCGAACTGCGGGGCGGCCTGCGCGGCTTCTACATCTTCATCGCCTGCATCGCGCTCGGCGTGGCCGCCATCTCCGGCGTCACGTCCGTGTCCCGCTCCATGACGGAAGGCATCGCCAGCGAAGGCCAGACCATCCTCGGCGGTGACCTGTCGTTCCGTCTGGTGCACCGGGAAGCCGACACCGCCGAACGCGCCCATATCGACAGCCTCGGCGAGACCTCGCGGGTCGCCACCCTGCGCGCCATGGCGCGCAAGCCGGACGGCAGCGACCAGGCCCTCGTCGAGCTGAAGGCCGTGGACGGCGCCTACCCGCTTTACGGCAGCTTTGCCATCGAAGGGGGCGGCGACCTGGCCGCCAAGCTGGCGACCGGTCCGGACGGGATTGCCGGAGCGGTCGCGGACGCCTCGCTTCTGGGCCGCCTCGGCCTTGCGGTGGGCGACACGGTTGCCCTCGGCCGCGCCACGGTGCGCATCACCGGCATCATCGCCAGCGAACCGGACAAGCTGTCGGAAGGCATCGAGTTCGGCCCGCGGCTGATGCTGTCCGACACCGCCCTGCCGGCCACCGGGCTGGTGCAGCCGGGCAGCCTTGTCAACTGGTCCTACCGCGTCCGCCTGCCCGAGGGGACGTCGGACGAAGACACGCGGGCCCGCATGGACGAGGCGCGGGAGAAATTCCCGGATGCCGGCTGGCGGGTGCAGTCGCGCGCCAACTCGGCCCCTGGCCTGCAGCGCAACATCAGCCGCTTCTCGCAGTTCCTGTCCCTTGTCGGCCTGACGGCGCTGGTCGTGGGCGGCGTCGGCGTCGCCAACGCGGTGCGCTCGTTCCTGGAGACGAAGCGGGAAGTGATTGCCAGCTTCAAGTGCCTGGGCGCCACCGGCAACCTGGTATTCTCGATCTATCTCATCCAGGTCATGCTGATTGCGGCCATCGGCATCGGCATCGGTCTGGTGATCGGAGCGGCCTTGCCCTTCGTCGCCGGTGCAGCGCTGGCCGGCGTGCTGCCGATCCAGCTGGCACTGTCGATCTATCCGTTCGAGCTGGGGCTCGGCCTCCTCTACGGGCTGCTCACCGCCCTCGCCTTCGCCCTCTGGCCGCTCGGCCGGGCGCATGACATTCCCCCCACGGCCCTCTTCCGTGACCAGGTGGACGCGCGCCGCAGCGCGCCACGCAAGCGCTATCTGGTCGCCACGGCCGTTGCAGCCGCAAGCCTGGCCGCAATCGCGATCTTCCTCGCGCAGGACAAGCGCATCGCGCTGATCTATGTCGGCGCCGCCGCCGGTTCCTTCCTGCTGCTGATCGGGGTTGCCCGGGCGATCATGGCGCTCGCCCGTCGCGCCCCGGTGGTGCGCTCCACCGCGCTCAGACTTGCCATTGCCAACATCCATCGGCCGGGAGCCCTCACCCCCTCGGTGGTGCTGTCGCTCGGCCTCGGGCTGACCCTGCTGGTGGCGCTGGCGCTCATCGACGGCAACCTGCGGCGCGAACTGACGTCCACCATCGCGCAGAAGGCCCCGAGCTTCTTCTTTATCGACATCCAGAGCGCCGAGCGCGATGCCTTCGAGGTGCTGCTGAAGCAGGAGGCCGGCGACGCGACGATCCAGAGCGTGCCGATGCTGCGCGGCCGGCTGACCAAGGTGAACGGGGTCCCCTCCGACCAGGTGAAGGTGTCGTCCGATGCCGCCTGGGTGCTGCGGGGCGACCGGGGTATCACCTATGACAGCAAGATGCCCGCCAACTCGAAACTGGTGCAGGGCAGCTGGTGGGGCGAGGGCTACAGCGGCGAACCGCTGGTTTCCTTCGACGAGGAGCTGGCCACCGGCCTCGGACTGAAGATCGGCGACACCGTCAGCGTCAACGTGCTGGGGCGCGAGATCACGGCGCGTCTGGCGAACACGCGCACGGTGGAATGGGAAAGCCTCGCGATCAACTTCGTGATGGTGTTCTCGCCCAACACCTTCGCCGGTGCCCCGCATGCCCACCTGATGACCGTCACCTGGGATCCGGATGTCGGCGCGGAGCGGGAACTGTCGCTGCTGAAGACCGTGTCCACCTCGTTTCCGACGGTGACCTCGATCCGGGTCAAGGACGCGCTGACCCAGGTCAATTCCATCGTCGAGCAGCTGGCCCTCGCCATCCGCTCGGCCTCGTCGATCACCCTGATCGCCAGCGTCCTCGTGCTGGCGGGCGCCCTGGCGGCCGGCAACCGCAGCCGGATCTACGACGCGGTGATCCTGAAGACGCTCGGCGCCACGCGGGGCCGGCTGATCTTTGCCTATGCGCTGGAGTATGCCCTGCTCGGCCTTGCGACCGCGCTGTTCGCGCTGATGGCCGGAGCAACCGCAGCCTGGTTCGTGATCACCAACGTGATGGGCGGCAGCTTCGTGCTGCTGCCGGCCACCGCGATCGGCGCCGTGCTGGGCGCCCTCGTGCTGACCGTCGGTTTCGGCCTGATCGGCACCTGGCGGGTGCTGGGCAAGAAGCCGGCGCCGGTGCTGCGCAACCTCTGATGCCGGACGGCCGGCACCCGCGGCGCGTCAGCCGCGGCGGGTGCCGGTTCCCGCCCCAACATGAACGATCTGTAATGGTTTTTTCGTAGGGGGCGTCTTGTTCAGGTAACGCAATTTTCCCATATTCTGTGCCAAACGGGTTTGGAAGCCTTCGCTTCCACGTTACCGACAAAAGGGGAAACTGACATGTCGACGTTCGACCGGAACAACCAGACGCCCTACGCGGTCGCCGGCCGCTACGCCGATGCCGGCATCGATGAGGGCCTGCGCTCCTACATGCTGGGCGTTTACAACTACATGACCCTGGGTCTGGCCATCACGGGCCTGTTTGCCCTGGGCGTGGCCAACTTTGCCATGGATTCCTCGGGCCAGCTCACCGCTCTCGGCCAGGCGCTCTACCTGAGCCCGCTGAAGTGGGTCGTGATGCTCGCCCCGCTGGGTATGGTGCTGTTCCTGAGCTTCCGCATCCAGTCGATGAGCGCCGCCACCGCGCAGCTGACCTTCTGGGTCTATGCCGCCGTGATGGGCGTGTCGCTGTCGTCGATCTTCATGGTCTACACCGGTGGCTCGATCGCCCGGGTGTTCTTCATCACCGCCGTTTCCTTCGGTGCCCTGAGCCTGTTCGGCTACACCACCAAGAAGGACCTGTCGGCCTGGGGTTCGTTCCTGTTCATGGGTCTGATCGGCATCGTGCTGGCCTCGCTCGTGAACATCTTCCTCGAGTCTTCGGCCCTGCAGTTCGCGATCTCGGTGATCGGCGTGCTGGTCTTCGCTGGCCTGACCGCCTATGACACCCAGCAGATCAAGGAAATGTACTACGCTGGCGACGACAGCGAAGTGGCTGCCAAGAAGTCGATCATGGGCGCGCTGCGTCTGTACCTCGACTTCATCAACCTCTTCGTGATGCTGCTGCAGCTGTTCGGCAGCAACCGCGAGTAATCCGGTCACACCGGAAAGAGCGAAGGCCCGGGCATCGCCCGGGCCTTCTGCTTTTGACACGTCCTTTTGTCATCACGGACGCGACTGCCAACCGCTGGCGTGGTCCTGCACCGGCTGGTGGGCACACTCAGGCATCAACCAGACGCAGGTGCCGTTTCTTCTCGAGCACCCGGAGAACGGTGGCCAGCTCATGGCCGCGCTTCAGGATCATCCCGTTCGTCGCCACCACGCTGTAGGCGCCCTGACGGCGCGCCAGCTTCGGGTCCTTCTCGATGCGGTAGAGCGGCATCTCGCTGGAGCGGCGGAACACCGAGAAGACGGCCCGGTCGCGCAGGAGGTCGATGGCATAGTCGCGCCATTCGCCATCCGCCACCATCCGGCCATACAGCCGGAGGATCTGGTCCAGCTCGCGCCGGTCGAAGGCGACCACGGGCCGGGCTGGAGGGGGCTGGGATCCGGCGAGCGGGATGAGGTCACTCCGCTCGCCGCCACGTTCGGATGCGTCCGTATCGCTGTCGTTCATGGCGCCTCCTGCTGTCGGGCGACCCGCCCGAGAGACCCTTCGGACCAGACTGCCGGTCGCAACCGCAGCCCGTCACAGGACCGTCATGATGCGCCGCCCGACGCACGCTTGGCAACCCTCGATCTGGCTTGCCGGCAAATCGGCAAGGACAGCGCAGGAGGGCTGAAAAACCTTGGTTTTGCCTCATTTGAGCCCTTCACAGGCCAAAAACAGCACCCATATTAAGACCATTCCTCGTCCGGTCCGGACAGGCCAGGTTCCCGGTACGCATTAGCCCCCCAGCCCCCCGGGGCCCGAACCTTCCGGACACAGTGCTCGCGTACTCGGGCGAGGCACCTGAAGGGCCGGCCTCGTTGCCGGCCCTTTTCATTTCGGGCAGGCCGCATCCCGCTCCACGCGTCGCCCGACGGTCCATTACCGAAAAATCCTGCCTTCGCTGCGCGCCGCCGGTGCGTTTGCTTTTGCCAGTTGCCGCAAGCGCTGTATCATCCGGCGCATGAACACGCAGCTCGTCGAAACCCGTCCGGCCCGTCAGGGGGATGCAGCCGCCCTGGCTGACGTCCACGCCGCAGCATGGCGTGGCGCCTATCGCGGCCTGCTCGATGGCCTTGATCTGGAGCGGCTGGTGACCAACCGCACGCCGCGCTGGTGGGCGGATGCTCTGGCCCGCGGCGTGCGGATCGACCTGATCGAGGTCAGCGGCGAGGTCGCCGGCTATGCCACGTCCGGCCCCTGCCGCATGCGCGGCCTGCCCGCTGCCGGCGAGATCTACGAACTGTACCTGCATCCGCATTACCAGGGCCTCGGCTTCGGCCGGAAGCTGTTCGAGGCGGCCCGCGCCAGTCTCGAAAGCCGCCGGCTTCCCGGCCTCGCGGTGCGGGTGCTCGGGGACAACACGCCGGCCTGCGGCTTCTACCGGGCCCTCGGCGGCCGACTGACCAGCCGCAGCTGGCACACGACCGGCGGGCGCAAGCTGGAACTGCTGGTCTACTGCTGGCCCGCGCACCCGTCCTGATCGCAGCCGCGTCGCCCGCCAGCCGGAAACCTTCCTCGCGGCCCCCTTCCGTCGCCTCTCCAGCCTTGCGGCCGCCGGCTTTTCCTTGCAGCGCAACACTTGGTGCTTGCGCAGATCATCGCGGACTGCAATAGACCTGCGCACCAACTCAAGGAGCAATCCCATGCGTATTGATGCCGTGCCGATTGGCAAGAACCCGCCGGAAGAAATCAACGTCATCATTGAAGTCTCCGTCGGTGGCGAGCCGATCAAATACGAGATGGACAAGGCTGCCGGTGCCATGTACGTGGACCGCTTCCTCTACACGCCCATGCGCTACCCGGGGAACTACGGCTTCGTGCCCCACACCCTGTGCGGCGACGGCGACCCGATCGACGTGATCGTGGCCAACCAGCGCCCGATCGTGCCGGGCGCGATCATGAGCTGCCGCCCGATCGGCGTGCTGATCATGGAAGACGAGAGCGGCCAGGACGAGAAGATCATCGCCGTCCCGAGCTCGAAGCTGACCAAGCGCTACGACAAGGTGCATTCGGTCGACGACCTGCCCGCGATCACCATCGCGCAGATCAAGCACTTCTTCGAGCACTACAAGGATCTCGAGCCCGGCAAGTGGGTCAAGGTCACCGGCATCGAAGGGCCGGACGTCGCCCGCAAGCTCATCGTCGAGGCGATCGAGCGCGCCAAGGCTGAAGAGGCCAAGTAAGCGCGTCGCGCCTGATTTCGACCTTCAGATCGAGGCCGCACGGTCAGTCCGCTGCGGCCTCGATTGCTTCCATGTCCTCGTCGGACAGGCCGAAGTGGTGCCCGATCTCGTGCACGAGCACATGGGCAATCACGTCGCCGAGGCTTTCCTCGTAGCCGGCCCAGTAGTCGAGGATCGGCCGGCGGAACAGCCAGATGCGGTTGGGCTCCTGACCTGTGAAGACCGCGCCGCCCGTCTGCGGCAGGCCCGATCCCTGGAACAGTCCGAGCAGATCGAAGGGATCCTCGAGCCCGACGCTGTCCAGCATCTCGTCCGTGGGGAAATCCTCGATGCCGATCACGAGATCACGGCAGAGGGCACGGAACTCGTCCGGCAGGCCGGCATAGGCCTCGGCGGCAATGGCCTCGAAGGTGGCCAGATCCGGCGCGCTGAGGCCGGACCAGAGGGAAACGGAATCGCTCACGTCGCAAGTCACCTGTGCTGTGGCCAACGGTCACTTCACATAGGTGACGAACAGATAGATGAGAAGCCCCACGGCGAAGACGAGACCGAGGCCGCGGCCGATGCGCGTGCCCCAGACCTCGATCCGGTCGTCCTGGTTCTTGTCCGCCCCGCCGAAGTGATCACGGGCATGGGTGGCCATGCGCCGCGCCGACGAGCCGACAATGGTCTCGCTTTCCGCCTCGACCCGGGCCAGCGCCTTGCGCGCCTCCTCGGCCCGTGCCCGCTCCCGCCGTTCCCGCTCTCCCATGGCTCAGCTTCCCTTCCGCGCCGTGCGGGCAAAGAGTGCCGCAGCCAGGGCCAGAAGCGCAACACCCCCGGAGGCAACGACGTTCCAGCCGGCAAAGGACAGGCCGAGCAGCCGCCAGCTGGCCTCGGTGCAGGACACCACCCGGGTCGTCTGGAGCGCGTGCAGCATGGTGGCCGCCGAGGCCGGAGCCCCGGAACCGCCACCGCAATCGCTCGGTCCGGCCCAGAACTGCCACTCCGCCCCGGCCTGATAGACGCCGAGGCCCGCACCATAGGCAAACACCGCCGCCACGAGCAGGAGCAGGAGCGCCGCCGCTCCATGGCGCCGGGTCAGCAGCGCCGCGAGCGCCACCAGGGCCAGTGGCAGGCCGATGTAATAGGGGATGCGCTGCTCGAGGCAGAGCTTGCAGGGGCTGTAGCCGCCGATGAGCTGGAAGCCCCATGCCGCGGCGATCGCGGCGCCCCCGCCCACCAGCACCACGCTGTTCGCAAGCAGGGCGAGGCGGGACGAGCGGGTGCCGAACGCGGACATGGGAGACCTCTCCTTCAGATGAACTTGATCAGCGCGAAGCCGCCGAAGAGGAGCACGACGAAGACGGTGAAAACAAGGCCAAGCCGCTTCTCGATGAAGTCGCGGATCGCCGGCCCGAAGAAGTAGAGCAGGCCCGCCACCATGAAGAAGCGCATGCCGCGCGAGATGATGCTGGCCGCGAGGAAGACGGGCATCGACAGCCCGGTGGCCCCGGCCGAGATGGTGATCACCTTGTAGGGGAAGGGCGTCAGGCCGGCGAAGAAGACGAACCACCAGCCCCATTCGTTGAAGACGGCGCTGAACTCGTCGAACTTGTCCATGTAGCCGTAGAAGTCGAGGATCGGCCGGGCGATCTGCTCGAACAGGAAGGCACCGATGAAATAGCCGGCCACACCGCCCAGCACCGAGGTCACGGTGCAGAGAAAGGCATACCACCAGGCCTTCTCGCGCTTGGCGATGACCATGGGGATCAGAAGAAGATCCGGCGGGATCGGAAAGAAGGAGCTTTCGATGAAGGAGACAGTTCCGAGCGCAGAGGGCGCGCGCGGTCCGGAGGCAAGGGACAGGGTCCAGTCGTAAAGTCGTCTCAGCATGGCAACCTGGCAATTCGATGAAACATGCTGCCCTCAATAGCCGGGCCGCACAGTCTTGTCACGGCACGGCAGCGGCCGGAGCGGAAAATTCGCTGCACCGCAGCATCGCGGAGCGCCTGCCGGCATCGGGGAAACCGGCGGCAAAGCGATTGACGCCCTGCCCGGCGTGGCTATAGTCGCGCACCACGACACAGGCCCCTGTGGCGGAATTGGTAGACGCGGCGGATTCAAAATCCGTTTCCTGTGAAGGAGTGCCCGTTCGAGTCGGGCCAGGGGCACCATCGGCCGTCCGCGCGACGTCGGACATGGTGCCTGACGCCTGGAAGGCGCATCCCCAAATCCCGATCTGTCGCAGCAGCCCCTTGAGCTTGCAGCACAAATCCCTAATCTGGCAGCCTTGAGCAGACACCGGAGGGAGACCCGAGTGGGGCAGGCAAAACGCAAGAAGGAAGCCGGAAGCCGCGTGTCCTGGTGCCGGACCTGCACCTATTGCTGTGACCTGCCCGAGATCGGCCCGCTCGACAAGCCGATGTACCGGCCCTGCCACCACATCAAGGATGGCGGCTGCGGCATCTTCGGCGCTCCGGAGCGCCCTGCGGCCTGCCTTGCCTATCACTGCGCCTATCTGTCGGCCCGGGTGACGAACGCGCCGGACCGCAACCGGATCCCGCACCCGCTCGACGCGGGAGCCTATTTCCACCGTGACCCGATCGAGCGGGTCTACGTGCTGTTTGTCGATCCGGCCCGTCCCCAGACATGGAAGGCCAGCGACATAGTGCCCTATCTGCGCGAGCGGATCGGCCAGGGCTTCGAGGTGCTGATCTTCGACCGGGGCCGGCGCATGGTGGTCACCTCGCTGCCGCTGTTCGAGGCAATCCTGGCCCGCGACATCGTCGCCTTCGCCGAAAGCGAAGGCCGGCCGCATGACATCGAGAGCTGGGCGCAAGCAGCTCCGAGGTATAGCCGACAAGTTGATTGAAACCGGCGACCATTGATTAACCGCTTTTGCAATCAGAAGCCTCGTCCAGCCGCCGATAAACCTGACTGAAATCAGGGGTGTGCGACACCTGTTGTCGCAACAGGTGCCCGCAAGAGGCACCAAGGGACATCGACGAGGCGAGATCATGACGATTGCTGAAAACGGCAGCTTCAGCTTTGCTGCCAGTGACCAGACAGACCCGAATGGCACGATCAGGATCGTTTCGGAGCCGCCCGCCTTTGCCTATGCCGCCCTGACCAAGACCTCGCTGCGCAGCGCGCCCATTCGCAAGGACTGGATCATCGACGGCACCCCGCAGGCCCGGCTGGACAGTCTGTCGATGGGGACCAACGGCTGGTCCTCGACCGATCACTGGGATTGCACCGCCGGCCGGTTCCACTGGCATTTCTTCTGGGACGAGACGGTCCTGTTCCTCGAAGGCGAGGTCCATATCACCGACGACAGGGGCAACACCTATGTCGGCCGGCCGGGCGTGAGCATGATGTTCCCGGTCGGCACCCACGCGATCTGGCATGTGCCGGTCTATGTGCGCAAGATCGCCTTCAACCGCCGCCCGATCCCCTGGGCCGTGTCGATGGCGATGAAGGTCGATGCAAGGCTGAAGCGGTTGTTCCAGCGGAGCGACAGCAAGCCATTTGCCGGCTAAGAAAAGCGCACCTGTTGCATCTTTCTGGACAGCCGCACAGGCCTTGTCTAGAACCGGATCATGGGGACGACACACAGGGAAATCGAGCTCAAGCTCGAACTGACACCGGGCACCGCCGAAGCTCTTGCTGGCCTCGGCGTTCCTGAAGGTTTTGGCCGGGGCAAGGCGCGCACGCAGCGCCTGCGCTCGATCTACTTCGACACGCCCGACACGGCGCTGGCCCGCGCCCGGATCGCCGCGCGCGTCCGCCTCAAGGGCAAGACGTGGATCCAGACCGTGAAACTGCCCGGCGACCCGGCGGGCAGCGGCCTGCACACACCCCGGGAGTACGAGGTCAAGGTCCCCTCGGCAGAGTTTTCGCTGGACGCCGTTCCAGATGAGGACGTTCGCGCGGAAATCGCCGCGGCCCTCGGCGGCCAGAGCCTCGCGCCCCGCTTCGAGACCGTGATCGAACGCAGCCAGCGCGACATCACCGCGCCCGATGGCAGCCTGGTCGAGGTGGCGCTGGACATCGGCGAAATCGTCGCCGGCCCGCGCCGCCAGCCCCTGCAGGAGCTTGAACTGGAGCTGAAATCCGGCCAGATCGAGGGGCTCTATGCCATTGCCCGCGCCCTGGTCGGGCCGCTGCCGTTCCGCTTTTCGGCCCTGAGCAAGGCGGAGCGCGGCGACCGCCTCGCCCGGGGTGAGGATGGCGTGCCGGCAGCCCATCCGGCGCTGGCCGAACCGGTCGACCTCAGCAGCGGCCTGACGGCGGAGCGGGCCTATCACGCGATCCTGCGCTCCTGTTCGCACCAGATTGCCGAGAACCGCATGGCCTGCCTGGCCGGGGATGACCCGGAAGGACCGCATCAGCTTCGGGTTGGCCTGCGCCGGCTGCGAACGGCCTTGCGGCTGTTCCGCCCCCTCGTCAACCCGCGCAGCACCGGTGCTCTCGATGCGGCCGCCCAGCGTCTTGCTCTCGGCATCGGGCGCCTGCGCGACCTGGATGTGCTGTCGGCCGATATCGTCGCGCCGCTGCTCGCCATCGCGCCGGAGCGTGTCGATCTGGCCCGTCTGGACCGGCATCTCGACGGCCTGCGGGCGCAAAGACGGCAGGATGTACAGGCGCTGCTGGTCAGCCAGACCGTCAACGACCTGCTGTTCGACCTGGCCAGCTACACCGAGACGCGCGGCTGGCTGTCGTCCGAGGACATCGAGCAGAGCGAACGGCTCGCCGTACCGGTGGCGGAGTTTGCCCGCTCGGCGCTCGACGGCCAATGGCGCCGGGTGCAGAAGTACGGCAACCGCCTCGACAGCCTGACGATCGCCGAGCGGCACGACATGCGCAAGGCGCTGAAGAAATTCCGCTACGGCCTCGAGTTCTTCGCCGGTCTCACGCCGAAGGGCGAGCGCAAGAGCTACCTCAAGCGACTGAAGTCGCTGCAGGACGTGTTCGGCTATCTCAACGACGTGGCGATGGCCGAGATGCTGCTTGACCTGCCGCTGCCGGACGGCACTGCGGCCACGGACCTGGCCCAGGCTGCCGGCTTCGTCATCGGCTGGCACGAGGCGGAAGCCCGACACGCCTGGCAGCACGCCCAGGACTCCTGGGACGAGGCCAGCCGGGCCCCGAAATACTGGCGCTGACGGTCTGCCACTGACGGTCTCGCACTGACGCAGCCACACCGCACCCCCGGCGCAGTGCCGGGGCCGAAGTTCGGTTGGACCGGTCTTCAGGTGGGGTCGGCGTTCAGTTGGGCACGACGATCTGGATGCGTTCGGCCGCAACCCGGGCGCGGCCATACTGGATGCGCCGGCCGTCCGGATCGAGATTGACGCTTTCCATGATCAGCACCGGCGTGCCGAGGGCCACCTCGAGCAGGCGGGCGTCGTCGGCGTCGACCAGCTCGGCGCTGATCCGCGTTTCCTTGCGCGTGTAATCCTCGACACCGCCACGCTTCAGCGCCGCCGTCAGAGAATTGGTCTCGGCATAGTCGCGCAGCAGGTTCGGGAACCGGGCCTGCTCCACCCAGGCCGCGCCGACCATGAGCGGCACGCCGTCGACGACACTCAGCGTGTCGAGGCGCAGCAGGAGGGTTCCGACCGGAACCTCCAGCCATCCGGCCAGCAACGCATCTGCCTCCTCGACGGCCGAGCCGATCAGGCTGCCACCGGGCTCGCGCGACTGGCTGGTGATGATTTCGGAAAACCGGGTCCGCGCCGTGATGGGATAGGAGACCGGCTGGGCCGTGACGAAGGTCCCGCGCCCCTGGTCGGCCCGCAGGATGCCCTCCGCCGTCAGCGCCGCAATGGCCCGCCGGACCGTGTGGCGGTTGACCCCGAAGCGTTCGGCGATCTCCGTTTCGGTGGGCAGCCGGCTGCCCTGTTCGAAGGTGCCCGACGCCACTTCGGCGCGCACCCACTCCGCAATCTGCCGCCAGACGGCTATGCCGGCGCCCCGGTCGATGATCACTCGCTGCGTCATGGGTTCGTCATCAATTTTCGCTATCTGTCAGTCAATCTAAAAATTCGTCTATACAAGTATACAAATCAAGTCTAGATACGGATCGCCCGATCCAGACCGCCGAGGAGAACGGCCATGCCGCACCAGGCCCCGCCCCCATCCGCATCCCCCGACGACTCCCCTGACGCCTCCACCGAGGCCCGCCGCCGCCTCATGGCCGCGCTCGCCACAGCAACGCCGGACCGGCTGGCTGCCGCGCTCGCCCCCTTTGCACCGCTGCCCGCCCACGAGCTGGTGCGCGCGCCGGAAACCGGCCTCGTGATGGTGCGCGGCCGCATGGGCGGAACCGGTGCCCCCTTCAACCTCGGCGAGGTCACCGTCACGCGCTGCGTCGTCCGGCTTGAGAACGGCATCGCCGGATCGTCCTATGTCATGGGCCGCTCGAAGCAGAAGGCCCTGCATGCCGCCCTCGTCGACGCCCTCTGGCAAAGCCCCGACCTGACCGAGGCGGTGGAACGCGAGATCCTCGCCCCGCTCGCGTCCGAAGCCGAGGCGGCGGACGCCACCGTCCGCGCCGAAACAGCCGCCACGAAGGTCGACTTCTTCACCATGGTTCGCGGAGACGACTGATGACTGCCCGCCCGCTCTCCGTCACCGCCACGCTCAGCCCGGGTTTCACCGATCCGGTGCATCAGGGCCAGCAGGTCTTCCGCGCCGTGATGATGGCGCTGGCCCGGCCGGGCCGCCCGACGGCACTTGAGACCTTTGCGCTCAAGCCACCCGCCCCGCTGACCCCGGCACTCGCCGCCATGGCCCTCGCCCTGGCCGACTATGACACGCCGCTGTGGCTTGATCCGGCGCTGGCCCGGACAGATGCCGTCGGCCAGTTCCTGAAGTTCCACACCGGCGCGCCGGTCGTGACCTCCCCGCTGGAGGCGACCTTTGCCCTGATCAGCGACGCCCGGACGCTGCCGGCCCTGTCGGGCTTCGCGCTTGGCACGCTGGAATATCCGGATCGCTCGACAACGCTGCTGATCGGCGTCGACAGCTTCACGGGCGGCAAGGCCGTGACCCTGACCGGTCCGGGCATCGAGACGACGCAGCCGCTGCGCATCTCGCCCGTGCCCGTCACCTTCTGGGACCAGGCTGAGGACAACACCCGCCTGTTCCCGCGCGGAGTCGACATGGTCTTTGCCGCTGGCAACGAGATCGTCGGCCTGCCCCGTTCCACCACCATCACCCGGTCGGAGGCCTGAACCATGTATGTTGCCGTCAAGGGTGGCGAGAAGGCCATCCGCAACGCCCATCGCCTCATGGCCACCAAGCGCCGGGGCGACCGGTCGGTTCCCGGCCTGACGCTGGACCAGATCGCCGGCCAGCTCGCCATTGCCGTGGCCCGTGTCATGGGCGAAGGCTCGCTCTACGATGAGGGTCTGGCAGCGCTGGCCATCAAGCAGGCGCGCGGCGACCTGATCGAGGCCGTGTTCCTGCTGCGCGCCTACCGCACCACGCTGCCGCGCTTCGGCTACAGCGAGCCGGTCGACACAGGCGCCATGCTGGTCGAACGCCGCATCTCGGCCACCTTCAAGGACCTGCCGGGCGGCCAGCTGCTCGGCCCCACGTTCGACTACACCCACCGTCTGCTCGACTTCAAGCTCGCCGCCGATGGTGAGCTGGACACGCCGCTCACGGCCGAGGTGACCGAGACCGCCATGCCGCGCGTCACGGATCTCCTCAGCGGTGAAGGCCTGATCGAGGAGGATGTGCCGCCGGTAGAGGACACTGCGGTGGGCGACCTGACGCGCGAACCGCTCGGCTTCCCGGCCGGTCGCGACCTGCGGCTGCAGAACCTTGCCCGGGGCGACGAGGGCTTCCTGCTGGCGCTGGCCTATTCCACCCAGCGCGGCTACGGCCGCACCCATCCCTTCGCCGGCGAGATCCGCTATGGCGCGGTGGAGGTGGAGTTCTTCGCCGAGGAACTGGGCTTTGCCGTGCCGCTCGGGCGCATCAAGGTGACCGAATGCCAGATGGTCAACCAGTTCAAGGGCTCGGCCAAGGTCCCGCCGCAGTTCACGCGCGGCTACGGCCTCGTCTTCGGCCAGGTCGAGCGCAAGGCCATGTCCATGGCCATGGTCGACCGGTCGCTGCGCTGCGAGGAGCTGGGCGAGGAACGCACCGCGCCGGCGCAGGACGAGGAATTCGTGCTGTCGCATTCGGACAACGTCCAGGCCACCGGTTTTGTCGAGCACCTGAAACTGCCGCACTACGTCGATTTCCAGGCCGAGCTGGATCTGGTTCGGCGCATGCGCGGCGAGTGGTTCGACCGGCAGGCCGCCGACCAGGCTGCGGCCCATGAGGCCATCGGCGCCACGACGACCGACGGAAGCGAGAAGGAGGCCGCGGAATGACCGCACAGTCCATCACCGAGACCGAGGGCGAGTACAACTTCGCCTATCTGGACGAGCAGACCAAGCGGATGATCCGCCGTGCCATCCTCAAGGGCATTGCCATTCCCGGCTACCAGGTTCCCTTCGCCGCCCGCGAGATGCCCATGCCCTACGGCTGGGGCACCGGCGGCGTGCAGGTGACCGCCGCCGTGCTGGGCCGCGAGGACACGCTGAAGGTCATTGACCAGGGCTCCGACGACACCACCAATGCGGTCGCGATCCGTGGCTTCTTTGAAAAGACGGCGCAGGTGAAGACCACCTCGGCGACGAAGGACGCCACCATCATCCAGACCCGGCACCGCATCCCGGAGAAGGAGCTGACCGAGGACCAGATCCTCGTCTTCCAGGTTCCGATCCCCGAGCCGCTGCGTTTCCTGGAACCGCGCGAGACCGAGACCCGCAAGATGCACGCGCTTGAGGAATATGGCCTCATGCATGTGAAGCTTTACGAGGACATCGCCCACCACGGCCGCATCGCCACGACCTATGCCTATCCGGTGAAGGTCGCCGACCGCTACGTGATGGATCCCTCGCCGACGCCGAAATTCGACAATCCGAAGATCGACAACATGAAGGCACTGCAGCTCTACGGCGCTGGCCGCGAGAAGCGCATCTACGCCATCCCGCCCTACACCAAGGTCAAGAGCCTCGACTTCGACGACCATCCCTTCGAGGTGCAGAAGTTCGACAAGCCCTGCGGCCTTTGCGGCGCGCGGCATGTCTATCTCGATGAGGTGGTGCTCGATGACAAGGGCGGGCGCATGTTCGTCTGTTCCGACAGCGACTATTGCGAGGAACGCCGCGCTGAAGGGCATGTCGGCGACATGGCCGCCAATCCGGCAGCATCGCATTTAGCCGGCAAAGCATCCGGCGCAGCCAAGACGGAGGCGGGCGAATGACCGACTTTCTGAGCGAAGAGCCCCTGCTGCGGGCCAGCGGCGTCACCCGCTTCTACGGCGACCGCCTGGGCTGCCGTGATGTCTCCTTCGAGCTGTGGCCGGGCGAGGTTCTGGCCATCGTCGGCGAGAGCGGATCGG
Source organism: Pannonibacter sp. XCT-53 (assembly GCF_009915765.1). Taxonomy (NCBI): domain Bacteria; kingdom Pseudomonadati; phylum Pseudomonadota; class Alphaproteobacteria; order Hyphomicrobiales; family Stappiaceae; genus Pannonibacter; species Pannonibacter tanglangensis. Next base: position 206,515 of record NZ_JAABLQ010000004.1, on the reverse strand, counting down.
GCAAGACCACTCTCCTGAACTGCCTCGCCACCCGCCTCGCCCCGACCGCCGGTGCCATCGAGTACCGCATGCGCGACGGCGCGATGCGCGACCTGTTCCAGCTGACCGAGGCCGAGCGCCGCTTCCTGATGCGCACCGACTGGGGCTTCGTGCACCAGAACGCCGCCGATGGCCTGCGCATGACCGTGTCCGCCGGGGCCAATGTCGGCGAGCGGCTGATGGCTGTCGGCAACCGCCACTATGGCAACATCCGCGGCACGGCGCTTGACTGGCTCGAGCGCGTCGAGATCGACGGCACCCGCATCGATGACGACCCGCGCGCCTTCTCCGGCGGCATGCGCCAGCGCCTGCAGATCGCCCGCAATCTCGTCACCGGTCCGCGCCTTGTGTTCATGGACGAGCCCACCGGCGGTCTCGACGTGTCGGTGCAGGCGCGCCTTCTGGACTTGCTGCGTGGCCTCGTGGCCGATCTCGGCCTGTCGGTGGTCATCGTCACGCATGACCTCGCTGTCGCCCGCCTGCTGTCGCATCGCATGATCGTCATGCGCAATGGCGAGGTGATCGAGACCGGCCTGACCGATCAGGTGCTGGACGACCCGCAGGCGCCCTACACCCAGCTTCTCGTCTCTTCCATCCTCCAGGTCTGAGGTCATCCATGCGCACCCGTCTTTGTCTCAATGACGTCGGCAAGACCTTCACCATGCACCTGCAGGGCGGTCTGGCCATTCCCGTGGTGGCTGGTGTCAGCTTTGCGGTGGATGCCGGCGAATGCGTCGTGCTTGGCGGCCCGTCCGGCGCCGGCAAGAGCTCGATCCTGAAGATGATCTACGGCAACTACCGCTGCGAACGCGGCCAGATCCTGGTCACCGAGGACGAGAAGATCGTCAACATCGCCAGTGCCGCCCCGCGTCAGGTGCTGGCCCTGCGCCAGAAGACCATCGGCTATGTCAGCCAGTTCCTGCGCGTCATCCCGCGCGTGTCGGCCGAGAACGTCGTTGCCGAACCGCTGATCGCCCAGGGCACCGGCGAGGCCGCCGCCCGCAAGGTCGCACGCGACCTGCTGGCCCGGCTGAACGTGCCGGAAGCCCTGTGGGGCCTGCCGCCCGCCACCTTCTCCGGCGGCGAGCAGCAGCGCGTCAACATCGCCCGCGGCTTCATCGCCCACTACCCGCTGCTGCTGCTGGACGAGCCGACCGCCTCGCTGGACGCCGCCAACCGCGCGGTGGTGATCGACCTCGTCAACGAGAAGAAGCAGCAGGGCGTTGCCATGCTCGGCATCCTGCATGACCTCGACGTGCGCGAGGTCATCGCCGACCGCGTTGTCGACGTTTCTGGCTTCTCGGCCCGGGCGGCCTGATCGGACAGGGGAACTGGCGATGGACAGCGTCAAGACACAGGCCAAGCTGGCGGAAACGGTGGTCCATGCCACCGTGCGCCAGCGCGAGGTGACGATCGGCCGGCACTGCGAGGTGCTGGCCCACTCCCGGCTGGAATATGCCAGCATCGGCGACTTCAGCTATCTGGGCGAATATTGCGAGGTGGCGGATACGGTGATCGGCAAGTTCACCGCCATCGCCAATTCGGTGCGGATCGGCGCGCCGAACCACCCGATGGACCGGCCCTCGCAGCACCGCTTCACCTATTGCCCGGAGTATTATGACCCGGCCGCCAGCCGTGACGCCGGCTTCTTCGCCGAGCGCCGGGCTGCCCGTGTCCTTGTCGGCAATGACGTGTGGATCGGCCACGGCGCCATCCTCCTGCCCGGAGTGACCGTGGGCGACGGCGCCGTGATCGCCGCCGGTGCCGTCGTCAGCCGCGATGTGGCGCCCTACACCATCGTCGGCGGTGTGCCCGCGCGGCGGATCCGTGACCGCTTCGCGCCCGGGATCGCGGAACGGCTGTCCCGCATCCGCTGGTGGGACTGGCCGGATGAGCTGATTTTTTCCCGGCTCAGCGACTTTCAACAGGCGGACATCGCTGCCTTTTGCGATAGCTACGATCCGGAGCGCTGATCGCCGCAAGATTGTCATCGAACCGACACGCTCGCCCTCTAAGCGCTCTGCCAGTATCAGGAAGTCGTCCGAAAGTTAGCCATCCATGCGTTATGCCGTCTATTACACCGCCCCCGTCGATGCGGAGCTGACCCGCCTGGGTGCCACATGGCTCGGCCGCGATGCCGTGACGGATACGCCGCTGACGCAGCCGGAGGTCGACGGGCTGACGGCGGACGAGGTGGCAAGCCTGACGACCGATCCGCGCCGCTACGGCTTCCACGCGACGCTGAAGGCACCGTTCTCGCTGAAGGATGGCGTCAGCGAGGCCGATCTGGTCGACGGCTTCCGCCGCTTCTGCGCCCGCGCGGCCGCCTTCGAGATCCCGGCCCTGGACGTGACCCTGCTCGGCCGTTTCCTCGCCCTGACGCCGCAGCCGGCGAGCGCCGACATCAATGCCTTTGCCGCCGCCTGCGTCACCGCCTTCGAGCCGTTCCGCGCTCCCCTCAGCGAGGCCGACATCGCCCGGCGCATGGCCTCCGGCCTCAACGCCCGCCAGCAGGAGCTGCTGGCTGCCTGGGGCTATCCTTACATCTTCGAGGACTTCCGCTTTCACATGACCCTGTCGGTGAAGCTGGATGACGATGTCGCGCGCGCCGCGCTGCAGCAGGCGGCCGAGACGTATTTCGCCTCTGTCATCCGCCGCCCGCACGCCATCGCCAGCCTTGGCCTCTTCCGCGAACCCGAGCGCAACGCCCCCTTCAGGATGGTGGAGGTGCTGCCGCTCACGGGCGCGCTTTCGCCCGCCGAGCCGACGCTCGGCCAGGCGCTCTGACCCTTGCTTCAGGATGATCCGCTCATGACCGAGATGACCCACAGCTTCCGCAACGCCCGCCTCGTGCTTCCCGACGAGGTGATCGAGGGCAGCCTCGACACCCGTGCCGGCCTGATCTCCGGGATCGCCACCGGCCCCTCTGCCCATGGCCATGACTGCGAGGGCGACTATCTCATCCCCGGCCTGGTCGAGCTGCACACGGACCACCTTGAGGTGCACTACGCCCCGCGTCCGAAGGTGCGCTGGAACCCGGTCTCCTCCGTGCAGGCCCATGACGCCCAGATCGCCTGCGCCGGCATCACCACCGTGTTCGATGCCCTGCGCATCGGCATGGACGAGGACGCGGACCTGCAGGCGGCCGACATGCGTCTGCTGGCTGATGCGATCGAGACCGCCCAGGCCGAGAACCGCCTGCGTGCCGATCACTTCATCCACCTGCGCTGCGAAGTGTCCGCGCCGGACGTGATGGAAGGTTTCGAGATCTTCGGCCACGACCCGCGCGTCAAGCTGATCTCGCTGATGGACCACACGCCGGGCCAGCGCCAGTTCGTCTCCCTCGACGCCTACAAGCTCTACTACAAGTCCAAGAAGGGCTTCACCGACGAGCAGATGGCCGAGTTCATCGAGAAGCGCCGCGCCCGTGCCGATGACATCGCTCCGCGCAACCGCAAGCTCCTGTCGGTCATTGCCGCCGAGCACGGGATCATCATCGCCAGCCATGACGACGCCACGGTGGCGCATGTGGACGAGGCGATCAGCCTCAACACCCGCATCGCCGAATTCCCGACCACCCTGGAAGCGGCCCGCGCCTCCCATGCGGCCGGCATGGGCGTGCTGATGGGCGGCCCGAACGTGGTGCGTGGCGGCTCCCATTCGGGCAACATCTCTGCCCGGGCCCTTGCCGAGGACGGCTGCCTCGACATCCTGTCGTCGGACTATGTGCCGGTGTCGCTGCTGCAGGCGGCATTCCAGCTCGCCGACGAGATCGACAGCCTGACGCTGCCGAGGGCCATCACCATGGTCACCTCGACCCCGGCGGACATGGCCGGCCTGCACGATCGCGGCCGCCTCGTCGAGGGCCGGCGCGCCGATCTGGTGCAGGTGCGCATGGTCGGGTCCGTGCCGGTGGTGCGTGGCGTCTGGCGCGAAGGCCGCCGCGTCGCCTGAAGCAGAAGTCGCCGGAAGGCGGACGTCCAGACGGAGCCGGACATGACCGACATCGCAGCAATGGACAGTCTCGAGACCGGACGCCGGGCTCCGGTCGGTCCCGGCCGGCTGATCCTCGTCGTCGGGCCGAGCGGCGCGGGCAAGGACACGCTGATGAACGCGCTCCGGGCCGACCTCAGCGCCGATCCCCGCTTCGTCTTCACCCGCCGCCTGATCACCCGCGCCGCCGACGGGGCGACCGAGGATCACGACGTCATCGACCGGGCCGAGTATGACCGCCGCTGCGCCTGCGGCGAGGTCGCGCTGGCCTGGGAGGCGCATGGTCTCGGCTACATCCTGCCGCCGAGCGTCGACACCGCCGTGCGGCAAGGCCTCACGGTCATCGCCAACGGCGCCCGGCGCGCGCTGCCGCTGGCGCAGGCCAAGTATGCCCATGTCCGGGTGCTGCTGATCACCGCCCCACGCGAGATCCTTGCCGAGCGCCTCGCTGCCCGCGGCCGCGAAACGCGGGAGCAGATCGAGGCGCGCCTCGATCAGGCCGACCTCGACATGCCGGGGATTGACGGCCTTATCCGCATCGACAACACCGGCACCATCGCCGAGAGCGTCGCGCTCATGCGTCAGGCACTCGCCGTTCCGGCCGCCCCCGTGCGCGCCTGATCTGTACCGGTCTGATCTTTCCTGGCCTGATCCGTGCCGGCCTGCCCGCTGCAGACCCGCACCCGGCCCTCCGACCGATCAGGGAGGCGGAGGGGCGACCGGCTGCTCGGGGATGACGACCGGACCGGACTGGGCGCCGGACGCCGTCTCGCCGGTCTGCAGGCCGGGCACCCCGAGCGACCCGAGGAAGCCTTGCGGCAGGCCGAAGCCCTCTTCCACCGCCTTCAGCACCTCCTGGTCATTGACCTCGCCGTCCAGAACCTTCTGCACGTCGATCTGGGTGCGGCCGCCGGTGGCCTGGTCGAGCAGCCGGCCGGCAGTGGCCGTGAGCACGTCCTCGGGCTTGGCCCGCAGCAGCTTGACGAAGCCCCCGCCCAGCTCTTCCAGCTGCTGGTAGGCGGCCGCCGGATTTTCCAGGATGCCCTGGATGTCCGGATAGATCTGCGGCTTGGCCCAGGGTCCGCGAATGACGATGGGCACGCCGAGGCCGCCCATCTGCTTGTCCTCACCCTTCTTGCGCGGCTGCGGCGCGATGCCCTCCAGCACCGGCACGATGCGGGGTTCGACGCGCCAGTCGAGCGTCATCGCCGGCATGTCGGTGGTGCCGCCGCCGGTCATCTGCACCAGAGGTCCGGTCATGACGAGATCGCTGCTGACCGCCACGCCGTTCTGCAGCGAGAAGGAGGCGCTGAGGCTGTTGAAGTCGGTCTGGTTGTCTTTGGCCGTCTGCCAGCCGAGCAGCGTTTCCACCGCAAGTCCGCGCACCATCTTGGGAATGTTGACGCCGAGAATGGCGCCGTCCGTGAAGCCGACACGGGCCGAACCAGCGAGATTGCCCACCAGTTCGGCCTCGCTGCTGCCCTGGCTCGAGAGATCGAACGACAGGGCCGCGACACCCTGCAGCCAGGAGAGGCCCGTGGCGTCGCGCAGGAAGTCGCGCCCGTTCAGGCCGGCAAGCTCGAGGGTCGCGCCGATGCGCGGCTGGCGCGCTCCCCCCTCGATCGACAGGTTGCCCTTGCCGGTGCCGCCATAGAGGGCCATGCGCTCAAGGCTCGCGGCGAGTGTCCCGTCGAGGATCGTGACCGCAAGCGCGCTTTCGCCGATGCGGATCTTGTCCCACGTGATGGCGCCGGCCGTGAGCGTCAGGTCGGCATCGACTGCGCCAAGCCCGCCGAAATCGACCGGCGTGTTGCTCCAGCCCCCCGGCGCCGCCGCGCCGGCGCGCGGGGTCTTGCCACCAGCCCCGCCGCCGCCTGTCGTCGCGGCCCCGAGATAGGGGTCGAGCGGCAGGCTCTCCAGCGCCAGCGTGGCGGTGAGTTTGGGAACCGCGCCGAAGCGCAGGCTGCCCTCGCCCGTGCCCTTTATGCCGTCCAGGGCAAAGCGCGCGCCCGCAAACCGGACCGCCTCCGGCGCGAGCTGCAGCTGGCCAGCCAGTGAAAAGGCCTTGAGCCCCTCGCCGCGTGGCAACGGCCGGCCGAGCCAGCCGAGCAGAGCGCGCAGGTCCGCCGTCTCCACGAGCAGGTCCCCCGACACGCCTTCGGCGCCGGTGACGCGCCCATCAAAGCCGAGCGTCACGCGCTGGCCCTGGGCACGAATGTCGATCGGCGCGGGCAGTCCGGCCAGCATCGGTGCCGGCGTGACCTTGCCGCGGATGGCAAAGGGCTCGCCGCGCCAGCTGACCTGGCCCGTCACGCCCACGGGCTTGCCCAGACCGTCGAACTTCGCCGTCATGTTGAGCCCGGTCAGCGCATCGGCAGACGGATCGCCGCCGGCGAGCGAGGCAAGACCAAGGCCGGTCACCCGGCCGTCCTTGAGGGTGACGCTGCCGGCCAGCTCGAGGCTTGCGAGCAGTTCGGCCGTGCTCTGCCCGGAAGCGGCAAAGGTGAGGTCGGTCGCGAAGGAGCCTTCGGCCGGAAGGCTGCGGCCGGTCAGGGTCAGGATGTCGGCAAGCGTGCCGCCGGTGGACTGCACCCGTCCGGTGATGCGCGGCGCCTTGCCGCCGAGCTCGGCCTGGGCCGCCCCGGAGAGGGCAAGGCTGCCGACCCCGAGCGTCGCCTCATGCACCAGGACTTCCGCCGGGCTCGCGGCAATGCGCCCGCCAAGCTTCACCGCCCCGGCCAGCGCCGGCGCGGCATCCGCACCAAGACCGGCCAGCAGCGTCGCATCGGCCAGCGAGGCAGCCTCACCGTCCAGCCTGAGATCAAGCGCAAGCGGCGCCAGCCCGAGGCTGCCCTTTGCCGTCAGGCTCGCCTTGCCGGAGGACAGGGTGGCCGCAACCGCCGCCGCAGCGCCGCCGGCAAGCTTCACCGGGGAATCCGCCTCGGCGGCAATGGTGAGGGCCTGGCCCTCCCAGACGGCCGTGCCGGTCAGCTTCGCCGGCCCGGAGAGATCGGGGACGGAAAGGCGGGCGTCAACGGCGGTGAGCGCGAGGGTACGGCCACTGCGCTCGTCAGCGTAGCTCAGCTCTCCCTGGCGGATGACGATGTCGTCGAAGCCGATGCGGGTCAGACCCGCCAGTTCCTGCACGGCGGCCTGATCGCCACCGGTGACTTCCACCGGCGGGGTCTCGGGCCCGGCCTCCGGCGCCGGCGCCGGACCACCGAACTGGGTGAAGACGCTCTCGATCCGCTTCATGGGCTGGCGCGGCGCCCAGCTGGTCCGTCCCTCGGCGTCCACCGTCAGGGCCAGACGGGGGCTGTCGAGCCGGACCCCGGTGACCTGCACCGCGCCGCCGACCAGGGCACCCCAGGCCAGCGAGAACTGCACCGCCTCCGCCTGCGCGAACTCGAGGCCTTCGGCCCCGCCTGCACCGGCAAGGCCGACATCGCTCGCCGACAGGGTGAGGGTCGGAAGCAGGGAGATGGCAACGGGACCGTCGATGCGCAGATGCCAGCCGGTGGCCGCTTCCAGCTCCTGCACGACCCGCGCCTTGATGGCATCCCTAGGCAGGAACAGGGGCAGCACGACGGCAGCCGTCCCGACGAGCAGCCCGGCCCCGGCCAAGGCGATCAGCGCACGCTTCATCCCGTCCTCCGCAATCGAATCGCGGCTAGTCTAGGCCAAAGCATGTCAACAGCGTGACCTTGAATTGTCGAAGCTGCCTAGACCGTGAGATGACGGCGCACCTGCGCCTCGTCCAGCTCGGCCCGGACACCGGACATGACGACCTCCCCCCGGTCCATGACCGCAAAACGGTCGGCGAGATCGCGGGCGAACTCGAAGTACTGCTCGACCAGCACGATGGCCATGGTGCCCTGCTGCCGCAGCCAGTCGATGGCCCGGCCGATGTCCTTGATGATCGACGGCTGGATGCCCTCGGTCGGCTCGTCGAGAATGAGCAAGCGCGGCCGGGTGACGAGGGCGCGGGCAATGGCGAGCTGCTGCTGCTGGCCGCCCGAAAGGTCGCCACCGCGACGCGACAGCATCGCCTTCAGCACGGGGAACAGATCAAAGATCTCGCCCGGGATCCGGCGGTCGCGCCAGGCCAGCGGCGCATAGCCGGTCTCGAGGTTTTCCTTCACGCTCAGGAGCGGGAAGATCTCGCGCCCCTGCGGCACCACCGCGATGCCCAGCCGGGCGCGCTGGTGCGGCGCGAGCCTGGAGATGTCCTGCCCCTCCCAGAGGATGCGGCCGGCGCTGATGCCCTGCTGTCCGGCAATGGCGCGCAGGGTCGAGGTCTTGCCCACGCCATTTCGCCCCATGACGCAGGTCACTTCCCCCACCTTCGCCTCCAGCGACACCGCCTTCAACGCCTGTGCGGCCCCGTAGTGCAGATCAATCTTCTCAACGCTCAGCATGGCCTGCTCCGAATTCGCCATCAAACGCCACCGCCTGTTTTCGCCCCCCGTGGAGGGAGGTCCGGAACAGACCGACCGTCGCGCATTGCCTTCCAGCTCGCCGCGGCCTCCTCTCCCCCCCTTGAGGGGGAGAGGACGGCCAGACAAACCGGGCGGTCCATTGCCTCACCGCCCCAGATAAACCTCCACCACCCGCTCGTCCGACGACACATGGTCGATAGACCCCTCGGCCAGCACCGATCCCTCGTGCAGCACGGTCACCTTGACGCCCAGCGCGCGGATGAAGGTCATGTCGTGTTCCACCACCACGACCGAGCGGGTCTTGTTGATGTCGCGCAGGAGATCGGCCGTCTCGGCGGTCTCGGCATCGGTCATGCCGGCTGCCGGCTCGTCGACCAGAAGCAGCTGCGGTTCCTGCGCCAGCAGCATGCCGATCTCCAGCCACTGCTTCTGGCCGTGGCTGAGGTTGGCGGCCAGATCATCCCGCCGACTGCCAAGCCGGATCAGCTCCAGCAACTCCTCGATGCGAGCCCGTTCGGCCGGGCGCAGCGCGTGGAACAGGGTCGAGAACGGCCCGCGCGGCGCCTTCAGCGCCAGCTCCAGATTGTCCCAGACGGTGTGGCTCTCGAACACGGTCGGCTTCTGGAACTTGCGGCCGATGCCCAGCTCGGCGATCGCGGCCTCGTCCAGGCGGGTCAGGTCCGTGTCGCCGGCAAAGAACACCTCGCCGCTGTCGGGCCGGGTCTTGCCGGTGATGACATCCATCATCGTCGTCTTGCCCGCGCCATTGGGGCCGATGATGGCCCGCATCTCGCCCGGCTCGATCACCAGAGAGAGGGAGTTGAGCGCGCGGAACCCGTCGAAGGAAACGCTGACGCCGTCGAGATAGAGAAGGCTGGACTGGCGCATGGCTTACTCCGCCGGTTGGGGCTTGGCTGCCGGGGGGGGTGCGGCATCGGAGGTCTGGTTGCCGCGCCGCGGCATCCGGCGACGGACCATGGCCACGAGACCGACCAGCCCCTTGGGCAGGAACAGGGTGACGATCACGAACAGCGCCCCGAGGGCAAACAGCCAGACCTCCGGCAGCACGGCCGTGAACCAGGTCTTGCCGTAATTGACCAGCACCGCGCCGACGATCGGCCCGAACAGCGTGCCGCGCCCGCCGACGGCAACCCAGATGACGGCCTCGATGGAGTTGGCCGGCTCGAACTCGCCCGGGTTGATGATGCCGACCTGCGGCACGTAGAGCGCGCCGGCCAGCCCGGCCATCATCGCCGACAGGGTCCAGACGAACAGCTTGTAATGCTCCACCCGGTAGCCGAGGAAGCGCGTCCGGCTCTCGGCATCGCGCACCGCCACCAGCACCTTGCCCAGCTTGGAGCGGGTCACGGCACGGGCCAGCAGGAAGCACAGGATCAGGGCCAGCCCGGAGGCAACGAAGAGCGCCGCGCGCGTCCCGTCCGCCTGGACCGGGAAGCCGAGGATGTCCTTGAAGTCGGTGAGGCCGTTGTTGCCGCCAAAGCCCATGTCATTGCGGAAGAAGGCGAGCAGCAGCGCATAGGTGAGCGCCTGGGTGATGATCGACAGATAGACCCCGGACACGCGCGAGCGGAAGGCAAACCAGCCGAAGATGAAGGCCAGCACGCCTGGCACCAAGAGCACCATCAGCAGCGCAAAGGGGAACATGTCGAAGCCGTACCAGTACCACGGCAGCTCCTGCCAGTTCAGGAACACCATGAAGTCCGGCAGCACCGGATCACCATAGACGCCGCGCGGACCGATCTGGCGCATCAGGTACATGCCCATGGCATAGCCGCCGAGGGCAAAGAAGGCACCGTGTCCGAGCGAGAGGATGCCGCAGTAACCCCAGACCAGATCCACCGACAGCGCCAGCAGCGCATAGGTCAGGTACTTGCCCATCAGGCTGACCGCATAGGTCGGCACATGCAGCGGATGGTCCGGCGGCAGCAGCAGGTTGAGCGCCGGCACCGCGACAATGACAAGGCCGAGGATGGCCAGGAACAGCGCCGCCTGACGGTCGAAGGCGCGCAGGAGGAAGGATGTGATCATGCTTCGACTGCCCGGCCCTTGAGGGCGAACAGCCCGCGCGGACGCTTCTGGATGAAGAGGATGATGAAGACGAGCATGAGGATCTTGGCGAGCACGGCCCCGGCATAGGGTTCCAGGAACTTGTTCACGACGCCAAGGGTCAGCGCGCCGACCAGCGTGCCCCAGAGATTGCCGACCCCGCCGAACACCACGACCATGAAGCTGTCGATGATGTAGCCCTGACCAAGGTTCGGCGACACGTTGTCGATCTGCGACAGCGCCACCCCGGCAATGCCCGCGATGCCGGAGCCTAGACCGAAGGTCAGCGCATCGATCCAGGGCGTGCGGATGCCCATCGAGGCCGCCATGCGCCGGTTCTGGGTGACCGCGCGGGTGTAGAGGCCGAAGGGGGTCTTCTTCAGCACGAGGATCAGCCCGGCGAAGACCAGCAGCGAGAACACCACGATCCAGAGGCGGTTGTAGGTGATGGTCAGCTCGCCGAGCTGGAAGGCACCGGACATCCAGTCCGGATTGCCGACTTCCCGGTTGGTCGGGCCGAAGATGGAGCGCACGGCCTGCTGCAGGATCAGCGACAGGCCCCAGGTGGCCAGCAGGGTCTCCAGCGGCCGGCCATACAGGAAGCGGATGATGCCGCGCTCGATGCAGATGCCGATCAGCGCCGTGACGAGAAAGGCAAGCGGCAGGGCAATCGCCAGCGACCCGTTGAAGAGGCCCGGCGCGCTGCTGCGGATCACTTCCTGCACCATGAAGGTCACATAGGCCCCGATCATCACCATCTCGCCATGCGCCATGTTGATGACCCCCATCACGCCGAAGGTGATGGCAAGGCCGATGGCCGCCAGCAGCAGGACCGAGCCCAGCGAGATGCCGGACCAGATGTTCTGCCCCGCGTCCCACAGCGCCAGCTTCTGGTTGATGCCGCTGATCGCCCGCGTCGCGGCCTCCCGCACCGGCTCGGAGGTCGAGGCGTCGCCGGCCACGGCCGTCAGCACCGACAGGGCGTCACGGTCGCCGCGCTCGGCCAGAACCCGGATCGAGCCCAGCTTCAGGGCGTCGTCGGCGCTCCCGGACAGCAGCACCGCCGCCCGCGCCTCGTCCATGGCCTTGCGCACGCGCTGATCGGTCTCGGCGGTCATGGCCTGGTCCAGAAGCGGCAGGGCGTCGCCGTCGCGCGACTTGAAGATCGCCTCGGCCGCCGACAGCCGCACGGACGAGTCGGGCGCCATCAGCGTGAGCCCGCCCAGCGCGGTGCGGATGACGCGACGCAGGCTGTTGTTGACCTTGACCTTGGTCAGCGCGGCAGGGGGAGCCGTGCCCAGCGCCGCGCCGGTCAGCGGATCGGTGAGCGCCAGATCCGCCCCGGACCGGACGCCGACCACCACGAGACCATCGCTCTTGCGCTCGTAGAGATTGCCCTCGGCCAGCGCCTCGAGCGCAGGCGCAACCGCCGGATTGCCGGTTGCAGCCAGCGCACCGATCTGCGCCTCCGTTTCCTTGAAGCCACCCTTCGCCAGCGCATTGACCAGCGGGCGAAGCGCCTCACCGTCTTGCGCCCGGCCGGCCGTCTGGACCATGCCGCCCAACACCAGCGCCAGCAGGCAGATCATCAGATTTTTCAGAGACATATGCGCCACCAGGCTGGAAGGATTTGGGATTGGGCCAACATGCACGCCATTTTCAGCATCCAGCTCCGTGTCACCCCGGCCAAGCAACGCGAGAGCCGGGGCCCACTCGCTTCCAGAGCCTTGCAGCAAGGTCAGACGCCACCGAATGGAGCACAGGTGCGCAGGTGGATTGATCGAGCGGAAAAAAGCCGCTCTGCAAACGAGTAGGCCCCGGGTCTTCGCTCCGCTCCGCCCGGGGTGACACGGAGAACTTTTCAGCGTCTCGAAAGTCCCCTTCCCGGACATCCGGAAAGGGGACCTCGCTTACGCTCACATCAGCTGCCGGAGCCGCCGCACTTGCCGGTCTTGACGTTGAAGTTTCCGCAGGACAGGGGCGCACGCCAGTCGGCGATCAGGTCCTTGGAGCCTTCGAGATAATCGGACCACTCGTCGCCCACCACGAGGCCCGGGGTCTGCCAGACGGTCTCGAACTGGCCGTCGGCCTGGATCTCGCCGATCAGCACCGGCTTGGTGATGTGGTGATTGGGCATCATCGCCGAATAGCCGCCGGAGAGGTTCGGCACGGACACGCCGATGAGCGAGTCGATGACGGCGTCCGGATCGGTGGTGCCAGCCTTTTCGACGGCCTTCACCCACATGTTGAAGCCGATGAAATGAGCCTCCATCGGATCGTTGGTCACGCGCTTCTCGTCGCCGATGAAGGCGCGCCAGCTCTTGATGAACTCGGCATTGACCGGGTTGTCGACGGACTGGAAGTAGTTCCAGGCGGCCAGGTGACCAACCAGCGGCGCGGTGTCGAGGCCGGCGAGCTCTTCCTCACCCACCGAGAAGGCGACGACCGGGATGTCTTCGGCCTTGATGCCGGCGTTGCCCAGCTCCTTGTAGAACGGCACGTTGGCATCGCCGTTGATGGTCGAGACCACCGCCGTCTTCTTGCCGGCCGACCCGAAGGCCTTGATGTCGGACACGATCGTCTGCCAGTCGGAATGACCGAACGGCGTGTAGTTGATCATGATGTCCTCGTCCTTGACGCCCTTCGACTTCAGGTAGGCCTCAAGGATCTTGTTGGTCGTGCGCGGATAGACGTAGTCGGTGCCGGCGAGCACCCAACGCTCGACGCCTTCCTCGTTCATCAGGTAATCCACGGCCGGGATCGCCTGCTGGTTGGGCGCAGCACCGGTGTAGAACACGTTGCGCTGGCTTTCCTCGCCCTCATACTGGACCGGATAGAACAGGATCGAGTTCAGTTCCTCGAACACCGGCAGCACCGACTTGCGCGACACCGAGGTCCAGCAGCCGAACACGGCCGAGACCTTGTTGACGGAGATCAGCTCGCGCGCCTTTTCGGCAAACAGCGGCCAGTCGGACGCCGGATCGACGACCACGGGCTCGAGCTTCTTGCCAAGCACGCCGCCCTTCTTGTTCTGCTCCTCGATGAGGAACAGCATCGTGTCCTTCAGCGTGGTCTCCGAAATCGCCATCGTGCCCGAGAGCGAGTGCAGGATCCCGATCTTGATCGTCTCCTCGGCCATGGCGCCGCCGATCATGGTCGATGCCATGAGCCCCGCGAGCGTGAGACCTGCCATGCGGCTCGTCAGCTTCATCATCTGTCTGTCCCCTTCTGTCCCCGACTGACTGTCCGGGGCCGGTGTCGACCCGTGTCGCATCCCGTACCGGCCCGCCGGCTGGTTTGGTGCAGCCGTCGAAGGGATCGTGCGCCGCCATACCGCAACGCAACATACGTCGATTGACGTAAGCCCCCTGCGTCATCCGTGCCGCTGCCTCTGCGGCAGGCAGGCAAAGCGGCACGAACCCTGCAAAGGCGGGGACAGAAGCGCGTAAAGCGGCTGGCGGGACGGCCGAGGCCCGTCCCGCCCCGCCGGAACGGCTCAAAATTGCAGCAGATGCCCAGAAGGGAGGCGGATGGGATGACCGCGCGCCAGCGCATCCTGCCGGTGCGGCGGCATTACAACCAATGGGTCAACAACCAGACCCTGGAAGACTATGCGCTGCGCTTCACGGCCAAAAGCGCCCGTCGCCTGTCCAGCCGCGCCATCTCGCACACAGCCGGCGGCGCGATCGCGTTTCTGGCGCTGGAAGCCATCGGCGGGGCCATCACCCTGTCCTACGGCACGGCCAATGCCTTCGCGGCGATGCTGGTCGGCTGTCTGGTGCTTCTGCTGGTCGGCTGGCCGATCGCCCGCTCGGCGATGCGCCATGGCGTCGACATCGACCTGCTGACCCGCGGCGCCGGGTTCGGCTACATCGGCTCGACGCTGACCTCGCTGATCTATGCCAGCTTTACCTTCATCCTGTTCGCCATCGAGGCCTCGATCATGTCGAGCGCGCTCGAATACGCCTTCGGCCTGCCGTTGTGGATCGGCTACATCGTCAGCGCGCTGGTGGTGATCCCGCTGGTCACCCATGGCATCACGCTCATCAGCCGATTCCAGATCCTCACCCAGTCCTTCTGGGTGGTGCTGAACATCCTGCCCTTTCTCTTCATCGCGGCAGCCGACTGGGATGCGGTCGGCACGTGGCTCGGCTTTGCCGGGATCGACCCGGCCACCGGAACACCGCGACCGCCGCATTCCAACCCCGTCGATCTGATGCAGTTCGGCGCCGCCTCGGCGGTGATCCTGGCGCTGATGGCCCAGATCGGCGAGCAGGTCGACTTCCTGCGCTTCTTGCCGCCCGGCGAGAAGCCCGGCCGCCTGCGCCGCCTTGCCCTGTTTCTGGCCGGCCCCGGCTGGGTCATCATCGGCCTGCCGAAGCTGATCGCCGGGTCATTCCTGGCCGTGCTCGTCCTCTCCGCCGGCGTCCCGGTGGCGGAAGCGGACGAGCCATCGCGCATGTATGCGGTCGCCTTCGGCTACATGCTGCCGTCCGAGCAGGCTGCCGTGCTGCTGATGGCCGCCTTCGTCGTGGTGGCGCAGCTCAAGATCAACGTGATGAATGCCTATGCCGGGTCGCTGGCCTGGTCGAATTTCTTCTCCCGCCTCACCCATTCCCATCCGGGCCGCGTGGTCTGGCTGGTCTTCAATGTCGGCATCGCGCTCCTCCTGATGGAACTCGGCATCTACGGCCTGCTGGAGGAAACGCTCGGCGTGTTCTCGATCATCGCCATGGCCTGGCTGTCGGCGATCTCGGCGGACCTGTTCGTGAACAAGCCGCTCGGACTGTCGCCCCCCGGCATCGAGTTCAAGCGGGCGCATCTCTACGACATCAACCCGGTCGGCACCGGCGCCATGGGCGTTGCTGCCATCGTCGCCCTGCTCGCCCACTACGGCGCCTTCGGCCCGACGGCGGCCGCACTCGCCACCTTCATCGCGCTGGCGCTCGCCTTCGTGCTGGCGCCGGCCATCGCCTGGGCAACGGGCGGCAAGTACTATCTCGCGCGCAAGCCGCGCCGGCACTGGCAAACGAAGACGGCCATCACCTGCTCGATCTGCGAAAACCCGTTCGAGCCCGAAGACATGGCCTATTGCCCGGCCTATCAGGTGCCGATCTGCTCGCTGTGCTGTTCGCTGGATGCGCGCTGTCATGACAGCTGCAAGCCCAAGGCCCGGCTGAAGTATCAGGCGCGCAGCGTCGCCGAGGCCACGCTGCCGTCCTGGATCCTGGCCCATCTTTCCACCCGGCTTGGCCGCTATCTGATGACCGCCATACCGGTCATCTCCGGCATTGCCCTGATCCTGACCGTGATCACCCACCAGGCCGCCACCAGCCTGCCGCCGGGCGCCGATGTGGTCGGCCGGACGGTGGCGCTGATCTTCGTCGTCTTTGCGATCTCGGCCGGGGTGGGCATCTGGTTCCTGGTGCTGGCGCATGACACCCGCAACGTGGCGGAGGAGGAATCCCTGCGCCAGAACTCGCTGCTGCTGAAGGAGATCGAGGCGCACCGCAAGACCGACGCCGCCCTGCAGAAGGCGAAGGAAGCGGCCGAGGCCGCCAACCTCGCCAAGAGCCGCTATGTCATCGGCCTCAGCCACGAGCTGCGCACGCCGCTCAACGCGGTGCTGGGCTATGCCCAGGTGCTGGAACGGGACGAGGCCATCCCGCGCGAACGCAAGGCCTCGATCCGCGTCATCCGCCGCAGCGCCGAGCACCTCTCCGGCCTGATCGACGGCTTGCTGGACATATCCCGCATCGAGGCCGGCCGGCTGCAGGTGGACATGGCCACGGTCAACATCCACGAGTTCCTCGACCAGATCGTCGCCATGGTGCGGCTGCAGACCCAGGCGGCCGGCCTTGCCTTCGCGTTCCGCAAGGCACCCAACCTGCCGACGCTGGTGCGCACCGATGAAAAGCGCCTGCGCCAGATCCTCGTCAACCTGTTGTCGAATGCGGTGAAATTCACCAGCTCCGGCACCATCACGCTGGAGGTCGGCTACCGGTCGCAGGTCGCCACCTTCCGCATTTCCGACACCGGCACCGGCATCGGCGAGGAGGACATGACCCGCATCTTCGAGCCCTTCGGGCGCGGCAGCGGCGAAAGCGTCGCCCGCACGCCCGGTCTGGGGCTGGGGCTGACGATCACCAAGCTGATGGCGCAGACCCTCGGCGGGTCGCTGGCCGTGACGAGCCGTCCCGGTGAGGGCAGCACCTTCGAGGTGCGGCTGATGCTGGCCGCCCTTGCCGACCAGCAGCCGCTGGTCTCGCCCGAACGCCCCGTCGCCGGCTACACCGGCCCGCGCCGCCGGATCCTCGTCATCGACGACAATGCCGATCACCGGGCGCTGATGGTCGAAATCCTCGCCCCGCTCGGCTTTGACGTGGAACTGGCCGCCGACGGGCCGCAGGGCATCGACAGCGCCTTCCGCACCAGGCCGGACCTGCTGCTGGTCGACATTTCCATGCCCGGCATGAACGGCTGGCAGGTGGCAAGCCTCTTGCGCCAGCGCGGCCTCACCGCACCCATCGTCATGCTCTCGGCCAACATCGGCGACACGGCCCTGCGCCCGGCCGGCGAACCGGCGCATGACGACGCCCTGTCGAAACCCGTCGATCTCGCCCAGCTCCTGGACCGGATCGGCCGCCTGCTGGGCCTGAGCTGGACCCGGGCCGGCGATGCCCCCTCCTTGGTCCCGGCCCCTGTGGCGCCATCCCCGGCCGTGGTCGGCGAGAACGACGCTGCACCGGTTGCAGCCGCCTCCCTGTCATCACGGCACATCCGCGACCTGATCAGCCTCGGCGACATCGGCTATGTCCATGGCATCGAGGCCAAGCTCAGCGAGCTGGACAGCGCGGGCGCGGATGCCGCTCTCATCGCCCGTCTTCGCACAAGCATCGAACAGTTCGACTTTGCCGGCTATCGCAAGATCCTCGAGGACACAGCCCCCCATGACTGACGCCGCCGGATCCCCCGCTGCCTCGCGCGACATCGTCCTCGTGGTGGACGATTCCCCCGAGACCCTCGGCTTCCTGACAAAGGCTCTGGAGACCTCCGGCGTCACCGTGCTGGTCGCCACCTCCGGCACCGCCGCGCTGGCCATCTGCGACCGCATCACGCCGGACATGGTTCTGATGGACGCGGTGATGCCCGCACCCGACGGCTTCGAGACCTGCCGTCTGCTCAAGGCCCGGCGCGGGCTGGAGCATGTGCCGGTGATCTTCATGACCGGCCTCAGCGAGACCGAGCATGTGGTGCATGCGCTGGAAAGCGGCGGCGTCGACTTTCTCACCAAGCCGATCAATCTCGACGAGCTGCAGGCCCGCATCCGGGTGCACCTTGCCAATGCGCGCCAGGTCCAGAGCGCGCGCATCGCGCTCGATGCCGCAGGCCGGCACCTGATCGCCGTCAGCGCGGACGGCAACATCAAGTGGTCCACACCGCAGACCAGCCAGGTTCTCGAAGCCCTGGACCGAGGCACGGTTGCTGCAGGCGAAACCGCGCTGGACCGTATCCGAACCGCGCTGGCCGGCTGGATCGCCGCCGCAAGCCGACAGGCGACGGGACGGCCCGACCCGCTGGTGCTCGATCTCGGGCCCGCCGGCCAGTATGAATTCGCCCCCATCGGCTCGATCAGCGCCGACGAGCACCTGTTCCGCCTGACCAGCGCCAGCCACCCCGGCCAGACGGACGCCCTGCGCCAGCGCTTCGGTCTCACGCCGCGCGAGGCGGATGTCCTGACCTGGATCTCGCGCGGCAAGTCCAACAAGGACATCGGCGACATTCTCGGCCTCAGCCCGCGCACGGTGAACAAGCACCTCGAGCAGATCTACGTCAAACTCGGTGTCGAGAACCGCGCCTCCGCCGCCGTCCGGGCCAGCGAGGTGCTTAGGGACCTCTAGCCGGATCATTTGACCTTGTATTCTGGTCCATATGATCCATCTTGAGCGTATCGACGCTCACTGGCACGGTGACCGCATGGAAGCTGCTCTCAAGCCCCGGCCCGTCGACGACCTTCAGGCCGTCGGCCTCAAGGCCTACAGCCGCATTGCCGACGCCTGGTCGTTGACGGTTCGCGAGGCCGCAGGTCTGTGCGACATGTCGGACTCCTCCTGGAAACGCGCCAAGTCCGCGAACTTCCGGGGCGAGCTGACCCGCGATCAGCTGTTGCGCCTCAGCGCCCTCATCGGCATCTACAAGTCGCTGCAACTCTACTTCAGTCCGGATCTTGCCGACCGCTGGATCAGGCTGCCCAACACCGGGCCGGAATTTGACGGCCAGCGCCCGGTCGACGCGATGATCGACGGCGGCCTGCCGAAGATCCTCAGCGTGCGGACCTATCTCGATGCCCTCCGAGGTGGCGCGTGAAGCTCACCGCGATCGCCGACCGCGCCCTGATCCGGCTGATCTCGAAAACACACCACAAGCCGCCCGTGCTGCGCGGTCTTGTCGACAGCGACCGGGAAGCGGAAATCCTGGCCGAGCTGGAAGGCCTGACCAATGCGCGGCTGAAGGCCGAGCGGGAGGGCAGCCCCGGCATCGACAGGCGGGAGCTGGCGTTCCTCCGCCGCAAGGCCGATCTCGCCCTCTATGGCGAGACCCACATCAACGCCGCGTTTGTCTACACGCGGCCGACCGGCAACCGCTTCAACGCCGGCGACCGCGGCGCGTGGTACTGTGCCTATGATCCACTGACCTCTGCCGCCGAGGTGGGGTTTCACCGCACGCGGGAACTCTCCTACATCGGCCATTTCCACGCGGAAGCCGCCTATGTGGAACTCCTCGCCGACTTCATCGGCGACTTCCCGGACCTGACGGACACGCCCGAGCACCCGGCGCTGGCGGCGGAACCCGCGGCCGGCTATCCGGCTGGCCAGGCGCTGGCGGCCACTCTGCGCCGTCAGGGACATCGCGGCCTGCTCTACCCGTCCGTGCGCCAGCCGGGCGGCCGCTGCTTCGTCGCCTTCGATCCCGGCATCATCCAGAACGTGCGGCCGGGCGCCAGCTGGACATTGCGCTGGTCGGGCACGCCGCACTTCTCCGTCGAGATGGACGCCGGCTAGGCAGTCCGCGCTTGTAACGTAATTACATTACATGTACACACCGGGTGGTCTTGTCCAAACCCGGTGGCATTGCCTTGACAACACACGCCCCTGCCCTGATCATTCACCGTGATGGTTCCCGGCGAACAAGCGCTTCGCCGGGTGAAAAGGGAACACGGTACGGTGTAGCCAACAGGCGCCAAGTCCGTGACTGCCCCCGCAACTGTAGGCGGAGAGCC
Organism: Pannonibacter sp. XCT-53; assembly: GCF_009915765.1. Classification (NCBI taxonomy): domain Bacteria; kingdom Pseudomonadati; phylum Pseudomonadota; class Alphaproteobacteria; order Hyphomicrobiales; family Stappiaceae; genus Pannonibacter; species Pannonibacter tanglangensis. Next base: position 186,697 of record NZ_JAABLQ010000004.1, on the reverse strand, counting down.
GACCCCAGACAGCCACTGTCCCAAGTGCCGTACGACCGGCACGGGATGGGAAGGCAGGGCAAGGCGACGACCCGCAAGTCAGGAGACCTGCCATCACCGATCCACAACAGCCACCGGGCGGGGTGTCCCGGAAGGAGCAACACGGTGACCATTCAACGGCCGATCAAGGCCCAATCCCCTATGGCCGGAGATGACCGGCATCCCGCACAGCAGACGCACGAGCTGGTGGTCTGCGTGACCTGCCGCCCGCGCGGCAGTGAAGAGCGTCCCGGCAAGGCGCTTCTGGCAGAGCTTGCGGCACAGATGGCCGCAGATGCCGCCTGGCGCGTCGGCGGCATCGAGTGCATGGCCGCCTGCGGCCGGCCCTGCGCCATCGCCCTCCAGTCGCAGGACAAGACCACCTGGCTCTTCGGTGACATGGAGCTCGCCGATGCCGAGGACATTGCCCGCTTTGCCCGCCAGTACGAGGAGCTTCCCGACGGCTGGTGCAAGGCCTCGGAGCGGCCCGGCAAGCTGGCCCGCACCGCCCTCGCGCGCATCCCCGCCTCCGGCCGGGTGCTTCCCCCGGATGCCGATGCCTGCACATGAGCGCGCCCTTTTTCGAGGCGGAAGGCCTCTGCTGGGGACCGCGCGGCCGGCCTGACCTTCTGGCCGACATCAGCCTCACGCTCAACCAGGGCGAGGTGCTGGCGATCTGCGGTGCCAACGGAGCCGGCAAGTCGTCGCTGCTGCGGCTGCTCTACCGCTTCCATCGTCCCCGCCGCGGGCATGTCCGGCTGGAAGGCACCGACATCTGGAGCCTGCCCGCCCGCGATGTCGCCTGCCGGATCGCTGCCGTACTGCAGGAGCAGCCGACGGATTTTGCCCTGACCGTGCGCCAGATCGTGGCGCTCGGGCGTCTGCCGCATCAGCGCGGTCTCAGCGCGGCCGGGTCGGCCGACCGCGATGCGATTGCCCATGCGCTCGCCCGCCTGCATCTCAACGCTCTGGCCGAACGGCCCTTCGGCACCCTGTCGGGTGGCGAGCGCCAGCGCGTGATGGTGGCCCGGGCGCTGGCCCAGGCCCCCAAGCTTCTGATCCTGGACGAGCCGACCAACCACCTCGACATCCGCCACCAGCTCGAGCTGATGGCACTGCTGCGGGGCCTCGGCCTCACGGTGATCACCACCCTGCACGACCTGACGCTCGCCGCCGAATATGCCGACCGGGTGCTGCTGCTTGCCGGCGGCCGCGTCCTGACCGAAGGCGCCCCGGCCGAGGTCTTCACCGAAGCCCACATCGCGGGCGCCTTTTCCGTGCGCTCGCGGATCGATCTCAGCGGGCAACACCCCCGCTTCTCCTTTCACCTCTGACTGAAGAGACCCACTGACATGCGTCTGAAACTTGCCCTTGCCGCCTTCCTGCTCTCCACCGTGGCCGCCGCGGCCTATCCGGTGACCGTGAAGAGCTGCAACCGCGACGTGACCTTCGAGGCCGCGCCGAAGCGCGCCATTTCCAACGACGTCAACCTCACCGAAATGATGCTGGTGCTCGGCCTGACCGACCGCATGGCCGGCTACACCGGCGTGTCCGGCTGGAAGACGCTGGATGAGGAAATGCGCAAGGGCGTTACCGAGCTGCCCGAGCTTTCGGAAAAATACCCGACCAAGGAAGTGCTGCTCGGCGCCGAGGCCGACTTCTATTTCGCTGGCTGGAACTACGGCATGAAGGTCGGCGGCGAGGTCACGCCCGAGACCCTCGCCCCCTTCGGCATCCAGGTCTACGAGCTCACCGAAAGCTGCATCCATATCGGCCCGAAGGAGAAGATCTCCATGGCCGACATGTACAACGACCTGCTCAACCTCGGCCGCATCTTCGGCGTCGAGAACAAGGCAAAGGAATTGGTCGCCGGTTACGAGGCAAAGCTGGCCGAGGCCACCGCCAAGGTCGACAAGTCCAATCCCTTGCGCGTCTTCGTCTATGACAGCGGCGAGGACACCCCCTTCACCGCCGGCCGCTACGCCATGCCGACCGCGCTGATCGAGGCTGCCGGCGGCAAGAACATCATGGATGACCTGGACAAGAGCTGGGCCACCGTCGCCTGGGAGCCCGTGGTCGACCGCAACCCGGAAGTGATCGTGATCGTGAACTACGGCAACGTCACCGCCGAGCAGAAGATCGCCTTCCTCAAGGCCAACCCGGCCTTCGCCAATGTCGATGCCGTGAAGAATGACCGCTTCGTGGTGCTCGAATATGTCGAGGCGACGCCTGGCCCCCGCAACATCCGCGCCGTGGAGAAGCTCGTTGACGGTTTCGCTGGAAAGTGAGGCAGCGGCCGCCGTCCCGGGCGAGCAACACCGGCTCTGGCCGGTGCTGCTCACCGGCGTGGTCGGCCTGGGCCTCCTCGTCCTTGCCATCCTGACCGCCGTCGCCGTGGGGGCCATTTCCGTGCCCCTCGGCGATGTCGCCGGGATCGTGGCCAACAAGCTCTTGCCCGGCTCCGTGACCAAGACCTGGACAGCGGCCCGGGAAGCGATTGTCTGGGACATCCGCTTCCCCCGGGCGCTGCTCGCCGCCCTCGTCGGGGCAGGACTTGCGGTCACCGGCGCGGTGCTGCAGTCGGTCACCCGCAACCCCCTCGCGGATCCGCACCTGCTCGGCATTTCGTCGGGCGCGGCCTTCGGCGCGATCCTGGCGCTGCTGCACACGGGGCTGTTCCTTGGCCTCCTGACCGTGCCGCTGCTGGCCTTTGCCGGTGCGCTGGTGGCAACCGCCATCGTGCTGGGCGTGGTGAAGGTCGCCCGCGCCGGCTCGCCGGACCGGCTGGTGCTGGCGGGCGTCGCCGTCTCCTTCATCATCATGGCGCTGGCCAACATCCTGATCTTCCTGGCTGACCCGAAGGCCACCCACACGGTGGTGTTCTGGATGCTGGGCGGGCTTGGCCTCGCGCAATGGAACCACCTGATCTACCCGCTTGCGGTGCTGGTGCCCTGCGGCCTGTGGCTGTGGTTCAAGGCCGGCGCGCTCAACGCCGTTACCCTGGGCGACGAGACCGCCTCGACCCTTGGCGTCCCTGTCACGCGGCTCCGCCTGTCGGTGTTTGTCGCCGGAGCGCTCGTCACGGGGGTCTGCGTCGCCTTCTCCGGCATCATCGGCTTCGTCGGCCTGATGATGCCGCATCTGGTGCGCCTGATTGCCGGGGGCGACAATGCCCGCGTCATCCCGCTGTCGGCGCTGGCCGGAGCCCTGTTCCTGATCCTCGCCGACATCTGCGCGCGCGTGATCATGGCGCCCGAGGACATGCCCATCGGCATCGTCACCGGCCTCGTCGGCGGGGTGTTCTTCATCTGGCTGATGGCGCGGGAGCGCTAGGGACAGGCAACCAGATGGCCGTGTTACAGCGCAGCCATGTGATTGTCCCAGGACACGCCGGCCGGCCGGGCATAGGGCTCGGCCGCCGGTTCGCGGCCCGACCCAAAGGCGAGACCACCCGCACCATCGGAAACCAGGAACCCGTCGTCGAGCGGGGCCAGCCCGCAGACATCCGCAATCGGATGGCTGCCGACCGGCGTTCCGTCAGCGGCCGACAGATAAAGCACATGGCCGCCGCGCGGACTGGACAGGGCGACGAGCCCGGCCGGTGCATTCACCGCCACCGAGCCGACATAGTTGCCGAGCCGCTTCAGCAATCCCTCGGGCACATCCACCACCGACAGGCCGCCCTCCCGGGACAGTCTGGCGACCAGGGGCGGGGTCAATCCCGCGTCGCCCTCGAACTGTCCGCCGATCCAGACTGATCCGGCCACATCCAGCGCCATGTGGCGCAGTGACACTTGAGACAGGTCCGGCGGCAGCCGGAACAGCCCGAGCAGATCCCCGCTCGCAGCATCGATGCGGGCGATCGACGGCTGCATCCGGTCGAGATTGAGCATGTCGCGCCCCGTGACCGGATGCGTGTCGATACCGCCATTGGCGACCACCAGCACCCGGCCTTTCTCGGCCAGCAGGATGTCATGCGGCCCGACGCCATGGGTGTCGAACTCGCCGATCCGGATGAGGCGCTCCCCGCTTGCATCATAGACGCCGACGCGGCCGCGCGTTTCCTCGCCCACGGGCCCGAATGCGTTCTCGACCGCATAGACCAGCCGGCCGTCGCCAGAAAACACCCCGTGGCCGTAATAGTGACGCCCGGGTTCAGCGCTCGTCACCTGTGGCGCCTGGCGTTCTTCGCGGTCGACAAGCATCAGGAACTGCCCCGGCCGGCGCGCGAAGGTGACGAAGCGGCTGCGGTCCGGCGACAGGGCGATGCCATGGCCACGGTCGGGCAGCGGCACGTCCAGCACGTCCCGCCCGTCAGCCGTCAGGATCGCGACGGCATGGCGTCCGTCCGCATTGCGCCGCGCGCTGGCAAAAAGCGGCTCATCCGGATCGCCCGCCCCGAGGGCCGCCGCCGTGCGATGCGGCAACAGCGGCAGGAGACCGGCTGCGGCAAGGCCGGAGAGAAAGCTGCGGCGGTTCAGGACCGCCGCCTCAGTCCCCGTCCAGCGCATTGAAGCCTCCGGAAAGGTTCAGCGACCCGGCGAGATTGAGCGCCACCGTGTCGCGCAGGCCTTTCAGCACGAGCGCGACATAGGACAGCCCGGCGTGCGTCTCCGGCTCGGCAAGGGTCACCCGCATCGGCTCGCGCAGGCGCGCCAACGCCTTCAGCGCATTGCCGAACTCGAATTCGAGCGAGGCCGGGATCCAGGTCCCCTCACTGTCGAGGCCGCGCTCGTAGCCGCCTGCCTTCAGCGCTTCCGCCAGCCCACTGATCTCCGCCGACAGATAGGCGAGCGTGAAGCCGGAGCGGGCAAAGGGAAGGCGTCCGGGCTTGGCACTGTCCGGACCAGAGCCCAGCGCCGGCAACAGATCCTGATCGCGGACGATGACGAAGCCGGTGACGATCGCGTTGAAGATCAGCTCCGCCGCCTCCTTGTCGCTTTTCAGCAGCGGCCGGTCCGGTCCGGGGGCAAGCAGCTCCCCGGAAAAACCGGCCGGGTCAGCCCAGTCCCGGGCCAGATCCCCGGCAAGGCTGGCCACATTGCCGGCAATGGCGAGCGCATAGGCACAGGAAAAGGCCGCATCCGGATCGCCCGTGCCGCCCAGGGTCACCCTCCCCTCCTCGTCAAAGGCAACGAGCTGGAGTGCCGTCAGCCCCTGCACGGCGACGCTCTTGCCCGCCAGCTGCCCTGCCGTGGTCGCGGTCGCGTCCCTGTCGGCGAGGATCCTGCGCACTTGCCGCTGGGCGACGCCGCGCGCATCCGGCAGGAAGGCCAGCCGCTCCAGCCGGTTGGCCTCGGCAAGCGGGCCGAACCGGAGGAAACCAATGCGGGCGAAGGAGGCCAGCGTCGCCCCGTAGACGGCCCGGAACTCCTCGCGGGCGCTGTCATCGCCGGCGGCACAGGCCCCTTGCACGGCATCGGGAAGGCGTGCCGCATCGCTGGCAAACCGGCCCATGGCCGGGCGGATGTAGCCCTCAAGGCTGGAACGCACATAATCCCCGTAGGAGGCCGCAACCTGAGCCGGCTGCCCGACCTGAACAGGCTGAACAGTCGTTTCACCACGCGCGCCCCCGGCCGTCAGCAGGGACAGGGCAACGAGCGCGGCGGGGATTTTCAGCATGGTTACAGCGACTCCAGGAAGCGGATCAGCGCCGCGCGGTCATCGGGCGCAAGGCCAACGACGCCGTCGCGCGCGGCCTCAGCCTCGCCGCCATGCCAGAGCACAGCCTCCAGCAGCGACCTTGCGCGGCCGTCATGGAGGAAACGCGTATGCCCGCTGACCGTTTCCGTCAAGCCGATGCCCCACAGCGGCGGCGTCTTCCATTCGCGGCCATCCGCATCGCCGTCCGGCCGGTTGTCCGCCAGCCCCTCGCCCATGTCATGCAGCAACAGGTCGGTGTAGGGCCAGATCAGCTGGAACCGGTGCGCCGGATTGGCCGCCTCGCGCGAGGTGACGTATTTCGGCGTATGGCAGGAGGCGCAGCCCAGCGTGCTGAACAGCGCCTTGCCGCGCAGCACTTGCGGGTCATCCACCTTGCGCCGCGCCGGCACCGCGAGGTTTTCCGAGTAGAAGGTGACCAGATCCATCACAGGATCGGGCGCTTCCGTCGGCCCCAGCCGCTCCTGCTCGCCGGTCGGCAGGGCGCGGCAGGCGGTCTGCGCGGTCGTGCAGTCGCCATAAGGGTCGGGATGATCCGGCGTTGAAATGCCGATGTCGCCGGAAAACGCGCCAGCACTCTGGACGCGGACAGTGGGCGTCGTCGCCTTCCAGCCAAACCGGCCGGGCACCGTCTCGCCAGTCTCAGCATCAAGCACCAGGTTCGGCCGGCCGGAAATCCCGTCGCCGTCGCGATCCTCCGGGTCGGCCTTCGCCAGGATATCGCCCGGATGGATCGCCTCCAAGAGGCCCAGACCGATCATCGGCGGCGCCACGCGCGGCGAGATCATCGTGTCCGGCTGCATCGGGCCATAGGCGAGATCAACGGCGGCATAGACCGGCTTCTGCAGCGTCACGACCTCGCCGCCGCTCAGGGTCACCGGGATGTCTTCATACGTGATGGCCATCCGGCCTTCGCCGGAGAGGCCGGTCACGGCAAAGGTCTGGAACTGGCCGCCATAGGTTGGCTCCGGCACGGACTGGATCTTGCGCGCCGCCAGCGCCTCCCGCTCGGCGTCGGTGCGCGGCGGCACGGAGAGCCGCAGGAACAGCGACACGGCCTCGTCACCCGGCAGCGGCGGCTGGCCGCGACCATCCTTCAGGTGACACCCCTGACAGGACCGGGCGTTGTAAAGCGGCCCCAGCCCGTCGGAGGCCTGTGTTGACGAGGGCGCTGCCACCCAGAGCTTGCGGAAGATGCCGTTGCCGATCCGGAACGTCTGCTGCTCTTCAAAACTCAGATTGGCCGTCGGATGCGAGAAGGCATCGCGGTTGATGCGCTTCTTCGACGTCGCCGCCCCGGCGCTCATGGCCTCGAAAGCCTCGGGCCTGGAGAAATCCTCCGGAGCCCTCAGGATCTCGCCAACCCGCGCCCGGTCCGCATCCGTGAGGTCGGTGCGGTGGGACAGGTCGATTGCCTGCCCAGGCGCAATCATCAGAGAGGCGACTGCCAGGCCTGCGGCTACCATGGTCACCCGAGCCAGTCGCCGCACGGCAAGCCCGGCCGGAACATCACGTGTCATCTTCAGGACCACCCTGGTCGGATCCGTGGCCAGCCGGGATCCCTCTCACCACCGGCAGCCTCCCGGGCGGCCGTCCGCCACCCGGGGAGGTCATTGGGGCTTACTGGAACACCGCCGTGGGATTGTCGAGGCTGTCGGAGCCCTCAAAGGCGATGGCTTCCAGACCAAGTGCCGCCACCACGCGTTCGATCGATTTGGTCTGGTCCACCAGCGCATCGACGGCGGCCTGGACCACGGCGTTGCCGTCCTTGTTGCCCTCGCCGATCATCTGGTCATAGGCCTCGACGGTCTCCGCACGGGTTTTCAGCGCCTCGAAGGCGGCGAGCGTGGCGTCGAGCTTGACCTTCATCTCCTCGGCCAGCTTCGGGTCCTTCGCCGTCACCAGTTCGTGCAGCGAGGCGCCGCTCAGCCGGGTGCCGTCGATGCGCGTGTAGGTGCCGAAGTACACGTTCCGGATGCCGACCACGTCATTGTAATGCGACATGTGGGTGTTGTCGGAGAAGCAGTCATGCTCCTCTTCCGGATCGTTGAGCATGAGGCCGAGCTTCATGCGCTCGCCCGCCAGCTCGCCGTAGGACAGCGAGCCCATGCCGGTCAGGATCGTCGCCAGACCGCCGGCCTCGCCCTTGGCCTTCAGCTCCTCGCGCGCCGCGCCGCCCGGGGCCCAGGCCCTGGCCATCTCCTCGAGATCGGCGACCAGCAGGTCGGTGGCAGCCAGAAGATAGGCAGCGCGGCGGTCACAGTTGCCGCCGGTGCAGTTGGCCACGTCAAAATCCGTCGCCGGGCGGTTGCCGGCCCCAGCCTTGGTGCCGTTCAGATCCTGCCCCCAGAGCAGGAATTCGATGGCGTGGTAGCCGGTGGCGACATTGGCCTCCACCTCGCCGGCTTCCTGCAGCCGGTCGGCGAGCAGGCCAGGGGTGATCGCGGTCGCGTCGATCTCGACCCCACCCACCTTGAGCGACCGGTTGGCGATGACATTGGCGGTGAAATAGGCGTTTTCTTCGGAGCTTTCGCCGTAGGACGCCACGTCGACATAGTCGATCAGACCCTCGTCCAGCGGCCAGGCATTGACCTTGCCTTCCCAGTCATCGACGATGGCGTTGCCAAAGCGGTAGGCTTCGGTCTGCTGGTAGGGGTTGCGCGCCGCGATCCAGGCCTTGCGCGCCGCCGCGAGCGTGTCCGCGTTCGGCTTGGCGACCAGCGCCTCGACGGCCTGCTTCAACGTCCGCGCGGACTGCAGCGCATCCGCGTAGGCGGCCGCGGCGACGTCCTGATAGGTCGCCAGCACCGCGGCCGGAGCGACAGGCCCGGCCAGGGCCGGCGCCGCGACGGGGGCAAGGGTCAAGGCCGTTGCGGCAAACAGGGCAAGGCGGAACGGGCGCAGCATGGCGGGTCTCCTGGGTTCGGACAAGGGTCCCCGCGACAGCCTGTGGCCGGCAAAGGACCGGACAGTCCGGCCCCGGCATCCGCTGCGGGAACGCACGCGCGGCACCAAACAATTCATGACCACGTGTGTCAAGTTAATGTCCTTGAGAAATCAATAGTTTGGAACTGATCTAAATCCGCCGGACCGGAGCAACTGTGGCCTAAGTGCCGCAACTTCCTCGCAAATCGCCAGCGGCACGCCATATAACAAGGGACGGTAAGGAAAATGCCTTATGCTTCCCGCCCAGAGGTCGAGGCAGGGGCACCGCGGCCACAAGATGGTCGTCAGCAACGGACAACACGCATGCTTTCATCGCTCAAGCGCTTCATCAAGGAAGTGACATTCGGAGAAAGCGAAGGGCTCACCTTCGCTGACGACGACCAGCGCCTTGCCGTTGCCGCCCTGTTGATCCACGTCATCAGCGTGGATGGCGACATGGATGAGGCGGAACACAAGAAGCTCACGGACACCCTGCGCGATCACTACGCGCTGACCAGGGAAGATACGGAGGAGCTGATCCGCCTCGCCACCGACCGCGACAATGAAGCCGTCGATCTGTACGGGTTCACGTCGGTGCTCAAGCGCAAGACCGACGAGGCCGAGCGCCACGCCATCATCGAGATGATGTGGCGGCTGGTCTATGCCGACGGTCACGTGCACGAGTTCGAGGACAACACGGTCTGGCGCGTCGCGGAGCTGCTCGGCGTCTCCTCGCGCGATCGCATCGCCCTGCGCCAGAAGGTTGCCCAGGAACAGGATCTCGAGGGCGACAAGCAACAGTCGTGAGCGAACAGCGCATTCTGATCGTCCTGCATCAGGAGACCTCGTCGCCGGGCCGGGTCGGCCATGAACTCCAGCGGCGCGGCTTCCGTCTCGACATCCGCCGGCCACGGTTCGGCGATCCGCTGCCGCATGACATGAGCCGGCACGCGGGCGCCGTGATCTTTGGCGGTCCGATGAGTGCCAACGATCCGGACGCCTACATCAGCCGCGAGATCGACTGGATCGGCGTGCCGCTCAGGGAACAGAAGCCCTTTCTCGGCATCTGTCTCGGGGCACAGATGATGGTGCGCCATCTCGGCGGCACGGTCGAAAGCCATCCGCGCGAGCTGGTCGAGATCGGCTACTATCCCCTCCGCCCGACAGATGCCGGCCGATCGCTGATGACCTGGCCGGGCAAGGTCTACCAGTGGCACCGCGAAGGCTTCAGCCTGCCCTCGGGGGCCGACCTCCTGGCCACGGGCGATACCTATCCCAACCAGGCGATCCGCGTCGGCCCGCGCGCCTACGGCATCCAGTTCCACCCGGAACTGACCCACGCGATGATGGTGCGCTGGACGACGAAGGGCGCGCCGCGCATGGAACAGCCGGGAGCGCAGGGCCGGCAGGACCATTTCGCCGGCCGCTTCATCTTCGACCAGGCGGTCCGCCAGTGGCTGGATGACTTTCTGGACCTTTGGATCGGCCGGGCCGACACGCCGGCGCCCTGAAGCGCAAGGCCTCGTTACGCCGGCCACATCCGGACCAGCACGCGGATGCTCATGGCAAAGCACATGATCACCGTGATGGGGCGGATGATCCTGGCTCCGCCGGTGAAGGCGAAATGGGCGCCGAGATAGGCCCCCGCCACCTGCCCCAGGATCATGACCCCGCCGGCCAGCCAGGCGATTTCTCCGAACAGGACGAAATAGCCGAGTGCCGCCAGATTGCTGGTCACGTTGAACAGCTTTGCATGCGCCGTGGCCATGCGGATCGGCATGCCGCGCAGCAGCACGAGGGACGTGGCCATGAAGGACCCGGTGCCAGGGCCGAAAAAGCCGTCATAGAAGCCCAGCACGGGCGCGACGGTACCGCTGTAGCGGCCCGCACTGATGCGCGGCGCACGCTCCTCGTCGAGATTGCGGGCAAAGAACAGGAAGTAGATCCCGATCGACACCAGCAGCACCGGGATGAACAGGACCAGCAGGTCCGCATCCACCTGCTGCAGCACGACGCCGCCCAGCACGGACCCGGCAGCAATCGCCGCAAGCGCGGGCAGATTGGCCGGCACCGACACCATCTTGCGACGGATGAAATAGACTGCCGCCGTCATGGCGCCGAAGCTGCCCTGCAGCTTGTTGGTCGCCAGGGCGGTCGCCGGCGGCACGCCGACCAGCAACAGCGCCGGAATGGTCAGCAGGCCGCCACCGCCGGCAATCGCATCAACCCAGCCCGCCACCAGGGCAACGGCAAACAGGATGGCGAGAATTTCGGAGGAAAATTCCATCGACGACGCCCCAGGCCGACGTGTCCCCGCAGCGCCGGGACAGGGCAATGTTCAAGACTGCAGGTCCACCCGGTGCTTCCGCACTGACCTCGACCTGTCGATCCGGCTCGACGCCAGACGCATCGGTCATCCCCGCCTTGTGCGGAGGTAACCGGTGAAGCTGTAGCAGCCCCCGGACAGCCCGACCATCGGATTCCGGCATGCCGCCCCCTCCTCGGTTGCCCCGGGCGAAGCTTAGCGCGAGACCCGCGGTGACGACACGAGCGCTGCGAAACGGAAGCAGCGCCAACAAAAAGGAGAGGCCAGCGGCCTCCCCTGTCATCGTGTGTCGCTCCGATCAAGACTCACGCCTTGTAGACGACCAGCAGGTCCTTGGCGTCGATCTGGCTGCCGGGCGTGACGAGGACTTCCGAGAGGATGCCATCCCGCTCCGCATGCAGCGCGGTTTCCATCTTCATCGCCTCGATCGACAGCAGCACGTCGCCGGCCTTGACCGACTGGCCGGCCGCGACCGCGACAGTGGAGATGACGCCCGGCATCGGCGCGCCCACATGGGCCTCGTTGCCGGCCTCCGCCTTGCGGCGCAGGGCAGCCCCGGAGGCCCCATGGGCGCGATCCGGCACCTTGACGATACGCGGCTGGCCGTTGAGCTCGAAGAACACCTTCTTCTCGCCCTGCACATCCGTCTCGCCGACAGCCTGGCAGCGCACCACGAGGGTCTTGCCCGGCTCAAGTTCGACGAAGATCTCCTCGCCCACATCCAGTCCGTAGAAATAGACCGGGGTCGGCAGCACCGAGGTCGGCCCGTACTGGACCTGCGCCCTGGCGAAATCGGTGAAGACCTTCGGATACATGAGGTAGGACGCCAGAGCCTGGTCATCGATGTCGATACCGGTCTTCTCGGCCGCCTCCTTGCGCCGCGCCTCGATGTCCTCCGACTTGAGGAGCGACCCCGGCCGGACGGTGATCGGGGTCTCGCCCTTCAGCACCTTGTCCTGCAGCGCCTTCGGCCAGCCAGCCGGCGGCTGCCCCAGGTCGCCGCGCAGCATCTGCACGACCGAATCCGGGAAGGCCACGTCCTTGTCCGGGTTGACCACATCGGTCACGGTCAGGCCCTGGCTCACCATCATCAGCGCCATGTCGCCGACGACCTTGGACGACGGCGTCACCTTGACGATGTCACCGAACATCATGTTCGCGTCGGCATAGGCCTGCGCCACCTCGTGCCAGCGGGTCTCAAGGCCAAGCGAGCGCGCCTGCTCCTTGAGGTTGGTGAACTGGCCACCCGGCATCTCGTGCAGATAGACCTCGGAGGCCGGCCCCTTCAGGTCGCTCTCGAAGGCCGCATACTGATGGCGCACCGCCTCCCAGTAGAACGAGATGCGGCGGATCGCATCGGCCGACAGGCCAGGATCGCGGTCGGAGCCCTTCAGCGCCTCGACAATGGAGCCAAGACACGGCTGCGAGGTGTTGCCGGAGAAGGCGTCCATCGCTCCGTCGATGGCATCGACACCGGCATCGACCGCCGCCAGGACGGTGGCGCCGCCAATGCCCGACGTGTCGTGGGTGTGGAAATGGATCGGCAGGCCGATCTCTTCCTTCAGCGCCTTGAACAGCACCCGCGCGGCGGCCGGCTTCAGGAGGCCGGCCATGTCCTTCACGCCGAGGATATGGGCACCCGCCTTCTCGAGCTCCTTCGCCAGCCCGACGTAGTACTTCAGGTCATACTGCGGCCGCGCGCTGTCCAGGAGGTCGCCGGTGTAGCAGAGCGTGCCCTCGCAGAGCTTGTCCGTCTCGAGCACCGCGTCGATGGAGACGCGCATGTTCTCCACCCAGTTCAGGCAGTCGAACACGCGGAACACGTCGACACCGGCCGTCGCCGCCTGATGCACGAAGAAGCGGACCACGTTGTCGGGATAGTTGGTGTAGCCGACGCCGTTGGAGCCACGCAGCAGCATCTGCAGCAGGATGTTGGGGGCCTTCTGCCGGATCAGCCGCAGACGCTCCCAGGGATCCTCGGTGAGGAAGCGCATGGCGACGTCGAAGGTCGCCCCGCCCCAGCATTCGAGCGAGAACAGCTGCGGCAGGCCGCTGGCATAGGCATCGGCGATGGCGACGATGTCATGCGTGCGCATGCGCGTGGCCAGCAGCGACTGGTGGCCGTCGCGCATGGTCGTGTCGGTGACGAGCACCTGCGGCTGCGCCTTCATCCAGTCGGCAAAGCCGCGCGGGCCAAGCGTGTCGAGCAGGTTGCGGGTGCCCTCCGGCTTGACGTCGCCGAAATCCGGCACCACCGGCGCCGCCGCATCCTTGCCGGGACGCGGCCGCCCGCGGGTCTCGGGATGACCATTGACGGACACGTCGGCAATGTAGGTCAGGAGCTTGGTGGCGCGGTCCTGCCGCTTCACCTGCGCAAACAGCTCCGGCGTGTCGTCGATGAAGCGCGTGGTGTAGTTGTTGGCGCGGAAGGCCGGGTGACCGATGATGTTCTCGAGGAACACCAGGTTGGTGGCAACGCCGCGGATGCGGAACTCGCGCAGGGCGCGGTCCATGCGCTGGCAGGCCTCTTCGGCACTCGGTGCCCAGGCCGTGACCTTTTCCAGCAGCGGATCATAGAACCGGGTGATGACCGCGCCCGAATAGGCCGTGCCGCCGTCGAGGCGGATGCCGAAGCCGGTGGCACCGCGGTAGGCGGTGATGCGGCCGTAGTCCGGGATGAAGTTCTGCTCCGGGTCTTCCGTTGTGATGCGGCACTGCAGGGCATGGCCGTTGAGACGCACGTCGGCCTGCGCCGGCACGCCGCTGGCCTCGGTGCCGATCGCCGCACCGCCGGCAATGCGGATCTGCGCCTTGACGATGTCGATGCCGGTGACCTGTTCGGTGACCGTGTGCTCGACCTGCACGCGCGGATTGACTTCGATGAAGTAGATCGCGCCCGTGTCGGCATCCATGAGGAACTCGACCGTCCCCGCGCCGCAGTAGTCGACTGCCTTGCCGATCTTCAGACCGTAGTCACACAGCTCCCGCCGGCGATCTTCGGAGAGATAGGGGGCCGGCGCCCGTTCGACGACCTTCTGATGCCGGCGCTGGATCGAGCAGTCGCGCTCGAACAGGTGCACGAGGTTGCCATGGCTGTCGCCCAGGATCTGCACCTCGACGTGGCGCGCCCGCTGGACCAGCTTCTCCAGATAGATCTCGTCCTTGCCGAACGCGGCCTTGGCCTCGCGCTTGGCAGCCACGACCTCACGCACCAGCGTCGCCTCGTCGCGGATGACGCGCATGCCGCGGCCACCGCCGCCCCAGGACGCCTTCAGCATCACCGGGTAGCCGATGCCCTCGGCCAGCTTCTTGATCTCTTCCAGATCGTCCGGCAGCGGATCGGTTGCCGGCATGACCGGCACGCCGGCCTCGATCGCAAGGTTGCGCGCGGCCACCTTGTTGCCGAGCCGGCGCATGGTCTCCGGCTGCGGCCCGATGAAGATGATGCCGTTCTGCGCGCAGGCCTCGGCGAATTCCGGGCTCTCCGACAGGAAGCCGTAGCCGGGATGGATCGCATCCGCGCCCGACAGCTTGGCCACGCGGATGATCTCGTCGATGGACAGGTAGGCCTCGATCGGACCCAGCCCCTTGCCTACTTGATAGGCTTCATCTGCCTTAAATCTGTGCAGGGCGAGCTTGTCCTGCTCCGCGAAGATGGCCACGGTTTTCAGGCCAAGCTCATTGGCCGCACGGAATACACGGATTGCGATTTCTGACCGGTTGGCGACAAGTATCTTGCGGATGCTCAAGCCCGTACCCTCCCTCGGATTGACGGCGACAACTCATACAAAGGGATGATGTGCAAGGAAAGGGCCAGTATCGCTGACCTATCGGTCAACGATCCTCCAGATCACCCCGACGCCCCAATTCGGGACACCTAAGTTAAAACCGGGATCAGGCACAACAGTTTCATCAGAAACCAATCAGACGGCACATCGATCATCTGGTGGGCCTTGGCGGACGCCCCCCCAGATCCGGGAGGAACAGGACAGGAACGGAGCCTGATCCGCGATTCGTCCGCGCTGCGTTCCCTTTCGGTGCCGAAGGTTGCAAAGCGGGGTTGCAAGATTTCCGGCCGGCTTAACCAGATCTTGACGCTTGACGGGATTCGCCCGCGGACTCGAGTCCGAGTCGAAGGACGCGCCAAATCCTTGAGCAGATTCACGATTTCGTACGAAGACCTGTCGCGGGAACAAGATGTCGTAGGGAACGAATCCTGAATCGTCCAATGTCAGCGATTCGGACTTTCTTTGTTCCAGACTCGTTCTGCGTGCATCCGGACGCTGCCGGCACAGGACGAAAAGAGGGCAGGACAGAGCGCAACCGGCTGTGCTAGACAGCCCTTCGACCCGGCCTGATCCAGCCTCGCGTGACGCGGGCGGGAGCGGATCCAGAACAGCGGATCCCGGACACCGGCCCTCACAGTCAGGACCCAAGCGGCACCTCCCGGGGGCCGTCAACCGCCAAGGCCGCAACGAAGCACCCGCCGCGATGCCTCCGATCAAGACCCTGCCGTTGCCCCCGGCCGCCCGGGCGAAGACCGTCACGGCCGTGCTCGGCCCGACCAACACGGGCAAGACGCATCTCGCCATCGAACGGATGCTGGCCCAGCCATCCGGACTGATCGGCCTGCCGCTGCGCCTGCTCGCCCGCGAGGTCTATGCCCGTCTGGTTGCCCGCGCCGGCGAGGCGGCGGTGGCACTGATCACCGGCGAAGAAAAGATCATCCCGAAGACGCCCCGCTTCTGGGTCTGCACCGTCGAGGCCATGCCCCTCGACCTCAACACCGAATTCGTCGCCATCGACGAGGTCCAGCTCGCCGCCGATCTCGACCGCGGCCATGTCTTCACCAACCGGATCCTCAACCTGCGTGGACGGTCCGAGACCCTGCTCCTTGGTGCAGCAACGATCCGCCCGCTGCTCGAGAAGCTGATCCCCGGGCTGAACGTGGTGACCCGCCCGCGCATGTCGGTGCTCACCTATGCCGGCTCGAAGAAGATCACCCGTCTGCCGACCCGCTCGGCCGCCGTCGCCTTCTCCGCCTCAGAGGTCTATGCCATCGCCGAGCTGATCCGCCGCCAGCGCGGCGGCGCGGCCGTGGTGCTGGGCTCGCTCAGCCCGCGCACGCGCAATGCCCAGGTCGAGCTGTTCCAGAACGGCGACGTGGACTATCTCGTGGCGACCGACGCCATCGGCATGGGGCTCAACCTCGACGTCGACCACATCGCCTTTGCCGGCAACCGCAAGTTCGACGGCTACCAGTACCGGGCCCTGACCCCGGCCGAGATGGCCCAGATCGCCGGACGTGCCGGACGGCACATGCGCGACGGCACCTTCGGGGTGACCGGCCGCGTCGATCCGCTCGACGACGAGCTGGTGGAGAACATCGAGAGCCACCGCTTCGATGCGCTGAAGGTGCTGCAGTGGCGCAACAGCCAGCTCGACTTTGCCTCGCTGACGAGCCTGCGCGAGACGCTCGACCTGCCGCCGCGCGAAGAGGGACTGACTCGCGCGCCGGTCGGGGACGACATCCAGGCTCTGGAACATGCCGCGCGCGATCCCGATATCCGGGACATGGCCACGGGCCCGGCACGCGTGGAACTGCTGTGGGACGTGTGCCAGGTCCCGGACTACCGGAAGATCGCGCCGGCGAACCATGCCGACCTGTTGACCCACCTCTACACGTTGCTCGTGCGCAACGGCCACGTCGACGAGGACTGGTTTCAGCGTCAAGTGGCTTTCGCTGACAGGGTAGATGGTGATATCGACACTCTGGCGAACCGGATTGCGCATATCCGCACCTGGACATTCGTGGCCAACCGTGTCGACTGGCTGAAGGATCCCGCCTACTGGCAGGGTGTCACCCGCGGCATAGAAGACAGACTGTCGGACGCCTTGCACGAACGCTTGACCCAGCGCTTCGTGGACAGGCGGACAAGCGTATTGATGAGACGTTTGAGAGAGAACGCCATGTTGGAAGCGGAAATCACGCAAAGTGGAGACGTGCTCGTGGAGGGCCAGCACATTGGTCGTCTGCAGGGCTTCCGCTTCGCACCGGACGCGGTTTCGGACAGCCCCGAAGGCAAGGCCGTCCGCGCCGCCGCCCAGAAGGCGCTGGCCAGCGAGATCGAGGCACGCGCCGACCGGGTGTCGCGCGCGGCCAACGAGGATTTCGTTCTCTCCAGCGACGGCACCATCCGCTGGCAGGGCGAGCCGGTCGCCAAGCTGACCGCCGGTGACGACGCGCTTGCGCCGGGCTTCGTGCTGCTGGCCGACGAGCATCTGACCGGTCCGGCCCGCGACAAGGTGCAGGACCGCGTGAACCTGTGGGTCAAGGCCCATGTCGGCACCCTTCTGAAGCCGCTGATCGACCTCAAGGACGCCGAAGGCCTTGAGGGCCTGGCGCGCGGCATCGCCTTCCGCATCTACGAGAGCCTCGGCATTCTCGAGCGTCAGGACGCGGCCAACGAGATCCGCCAGCTCGACCAGGACATGCGCGCCTCCATGCGCAAGCTGGGCGTGCGCTTTGGCGCCTACAACATTTATGTGCCGGCCCTGCTGAAGCCGGCGCCGAGCCAGTTGCTCGCCCAGCTCTGGGCGCTGAAGCACGGCAGCCCGGACATGCCGGGCCTGGCCGAGCTGCCGCAGCTCTCGGCCTCGGGCCGCACCTCGATCACGGTCGATCCGCAGATCGACAAGGCACTGTACAAGGTCGTGGGCTTCCGCGTCTGCGGCCCGCGCGCCGTGCGCGTCGACATCCTTGAGCGGCTGGCCGACCTGATCCGCCCGCTGATCGCCTGGAAGCCGCTCGATGCCTCGGTCACTCCGCCGGAGGGCGCGATTGCCCAGGGCGGTGCCTTCACCGTGACCGTTGCCATGACCTCGCTGCTCGGCTGCGCCGGCGACGACTTCGCGGAGATCCTGAAGTCTCTCGGCTACCGCGCGGAAAAGCGCGAGATCCAGCGCCCGGTCGCGGCCAAGGCCAAGCCTCCCGAAGCCGTGGCAGCGGCTGCACCGGTCGAGACGGAAGCCTCGGCCGAACAGACCGCCGAAGCTGCAGATGTCGCGGCTGAAATCCCGGCACCCGACGCGGTTTCCGAGGCTGCCCCGGCTGCCGAAGCCGCCCCGGCGGAACAGGCTGCCGCTGAAGCGAATGCCGAGGCTTCGGCCGACGCACCCGAGCTGGAAACCGTCACCATCGACATCTGGCGTCCGGGCCGCGGCGAACGCCGTGGCCGGCCCGAAGGCGAAGCCCGCCGTGGTGGCGATCGCAATCGCGGCCAGGGTCAAGGCCAGGGTGAGGGCCGTGGCCAGGGCCGTGGCGACCGCCGTCCGCATCAGGGCAAGCGCGAAGGTGGCCCGGAAGGCTCCCGTGAAGGCGGACGCGATGGCGCTCGCCCCGAAGGCCGCCGTGGCGATGGCAACCGTCCCGAGGGGGCTTCGCGCGGTGAAGACCGCCGGGGCGGCCCGCGCCGGGATGACCGCAAGGGTGGCAAGCCGCAGGGTCAGGGCGGCCGGGACCAGGGCAACCGGGATCAGGGCAACCGTGACCGCGCGCCGCGTGCCGACAAGCCGATCGATCCCAACTCGCCCTTCGCAGCGCTCATGGCGCTGAAGGCCAGCATGGAAAAAGGCAAGTCCTGAGCCAGACACCTCCGGCAGGCCCGCAGCCCTCACAGCGGATCGACAAGTGGCTCTGGTTCGCCAGGGTCACGAAGTCGCGCACGCTGGCGCAGAAGCTTGCGACCGGAGGCCACGTTCGCGTCAACCGGGACAAGATCGACAGCGCCAGCAAGGCGATCCGCATCGGCGACGTGCTGACGATTGCGCTGGAGCGGCGTGTCCTCGTGCTGGAGGTGCTGGGGCTGGGCAACCGGCGTGGCCCGGCACCGGAGGCACATCTGCTTTACCGCGACCTGTCCCCGCCCCCGCCTCCGCGCGAGAGCGGCGGAGCGCCAGCGCCGGTCGCGCACCGCGACCCTGGCGCCGGCAGGCCGACCAAGCGGGACAGGCGGCGCATGGAGGCCTTCACCGGCGGCTTTGCCGACATCCCGGTCCAGCGGGGTCCAGACGCGGCGCCCTGGCCTGATCCCGACGCGATGACGCGCGATACGGACGATCCGGAGTAAGTTCATCCCTTGAAGGGCCTGCAGACGGATCACCTTTTCTTTCCCGGCCGGCCCTGTCGCCTTAGTTTGCTTGCCAGGATAAGGCAAAAGAGGTACCCAAACGCCCCAGATCAGGCTTACCTTCCGAGGGACACCTGCAACGGGATGTCAGCCAGGACCAGGCCCTGCGACCGGACGGGCGCGGCGCGGGAGTGGCCGCCAGCAAGAGGATCGCGATGACCTACGTCGTCACAGACAACTGCATCAAGTGCAAGTACACCGACTGCGTCGAAGTCTGCCCGGTGGACTGCTTCTATGAAGGCGAGAACATGCTCGTCATCAATCCGGACGAGTGCATCGACTGCGGCGTCTGCGAGCCGGAATGCCCGGCCGAGGCCATCCTGCCGGACACCGAGCCGGGGCTGGAGAAGTGGATCGAGCTGAACGCCGAATACGCGGCAAAGTGGCCGAACATCACGGAAAAGAAGGATGCGCTTCCCGAGGCCGCGGACTTCGATGGCGTGAAGAACAAGCTCGAGCAGTATTTCTCGCCGAAGGGTCCGAACGGGGCCTGAGCCGGCCGCCGGCCGGCCCTGAACTGGCCCGACTTCCCTTGCGGAACCATGCAAAGCGCGCAGGCTCACCCGGGCCGGCGCGCTTTATGCTTTGGATTTCATGGTTTTTGTGTTAGCTTACTCAAGTTGTCGTCGCCGTCTTTGGTTCACCCCCTCCCACTGGAGGTTTTTTTATGGTCGCAGTCCTGCACCGGATTGTGTGTGAGGCTATGCCTCCCGCCACGATCTCCCAAGTGAATGGCGACACGCAAGGACACATGACCATCGGCGGCTAACCATCCATAGACGTCAAAACTGGTGCGGCGCTTGCCATGGCACCCGCGCGCCCGGTTTTCGTTTCAACACCAACACGCGTCGCCCCTGTGGCGGCGCGACACGGCCCCTTCGGGCCGGCAACTGCGCAGGAGTTACGAGGCGTATGGCAACCATGACAAAGAAGACCTCGCAGCGTCAGGGTTTCAAGACCGGTGAGCACATCGTGTATCCGGCCCATGGCGTCGGCCAGATCCTGGCCATCGAGGAACAGAGCGTCGCCGGCCACTCGCTGGAACTGCTGGTCATCAGCTTCGAGAAGGACAAGATGACCCTCCGCGTTCCGGTCGCCAAGATTGCGACCGTTGGCATGCGCAAGCTCGCCGACGCGCCGACCGTCAAGAAGGCACTTGAGACCGTTCGTGGCCGGCCGCGCGTCAAGCGCACCATGTGGAGCCGCCGTGCCCAGGAATACGAAGCCAAGATCAACTCCGGCGATCTGATCGCCATCTCCGAGGTGGTGCGTGACCTGTACCGCTCCGACACCCAGCCGGAACAGTCCTATTCCGAGCGCCAGCTGTATGAAGCCGCGCTGGACCGGATGTCCCGCGAGATCGCTGCCGTGAACAAGTGCTCGGAGACCGAGGCGATCAAGCAGATCGAGCAGAACCTGGCGAAGACCCCGTCCCGGGCCAAGGCCGGTGATGCGGTTGACGACGAGACCGACGGCGACCAGGAAGAAGCCGCCTGATCCGGCGCCCTGCGCCGACACGTCAAGGGCCCGGCGGTTCACTCCGCCGGGCCCTTTTCCTTTGCAGAGCCACCTTTCGCAAGGCTGCAGTCGCACCTGTGACCGCCGCACCGTCCGCGCGTCGCCGGACCGCAGCAGAAGCGGGCGCGGACCTGCGTCCAGCCGCCGCAGCCTCGAAGTCGACACTGTGGCGCTTTTGCGGCCAATTTCATCGCGCGCGATTGATCTGGCCGGACTGGCGCTGCGTAAAGGCTGCAGGAACAAGAAGGAGCGATGCAAACCATGTCCGCATCGACCAGTAACCGGCGGCAGATGGTCAAGGCCGCCATGTCTGCTCCCTACCTCACCCGCGAGGAGGAGCAGGAGCTTGCAATCCGCTGGCGCACGAATGGCGACCGCAAGGCGCTGGAACGCCTGTCCCTGTCGCACATGCGCCTCGTCATCGCCGTTGCCTCGCGCTTCCGCAACTTCGGCCTGCCGATGAGCGACATGATCCAGGAGGGCCACATTGGCCTGCTGGAAGCCGCCTCCCGGTTCGAGCCCGAACGCGAGGTGCGCTTCTCCACCTACGCGACCTGGTGGATCCGTGCCTCGATCCAGGACTTCATCCTGCGCAACTGGTCGATCGTGCGTGGCGGCACCTCGTCCACCCAGAAGGCGCTGTTCTTCAACCTGCGCCGGCTGCGCGCCAAACTGTCCGGTGAGCAGCAGGGCATCACCGAAAGCGAGCTGCACCGCAAGATCGCCGAGACGATCGGCGTGAAGACGGCGGACGTGGACATGATGGCCGCCCGCCTGTCCGGTCCGGACACCTCGCTCAACGCCCCGCTGACGGAGAGCGAGGGCTCGAGCGCCGAGCGCCAGGATTTCCTCGTCTCGGACGCGCCCCTGCCGGACGACATCGTCGTTGATGCCATCGACGGCGAGCGCCAGACCCGCTGGCTGTCCTCCGCCATGGCGGTGCTCACCGAGCGCGAACGCCGCGTGCTGCAGGAACGCCGCCTCAAGGACGACAGTGCCACACTGGAATCCATTGGTCAGACGATGGGCATTTCCAAGGAACGCGTTCGCCAGATCGAGAACCGGGCGCTGGAAAAGCTGCGCGACGCGCTGCTCAAGATCCACCCCGACCGCCTCGCCTTTCTGCGATGACGGACCTGCGCTGAAGCGCAGCGGCAGCGGCTCTGGACCGAGAGGCACCGGGACGACAGCCCCAGGCGGCCCGACGCGCGGGTCCGCGCCGGTGCCGGTCCTGGTCCTCTTGTCGTCCCCCGGTCAGTCGACCACGAGCTTCACCGATGTCCCGGGCGGAATGACCTCGTCGGGCGTGAACCCGTTCAGCACCGAGAAGAACTCGAGGCGGCGTGACGCCTCGATGCCGCTCATGCCAAGCGCCAGCGTGCGCGGCGTGTCACCGGGCTGGGTCTTGACCACCTTGATCCGCAGCGACTGCAGCCGCGCCCGTTCGGTCGGTGTGAGCTGGCGGAAACTGCGGACCGTCTCGTCGTAATCGCGGTTGAACGCCGCGTTGGGGTCGCGGCTGGCGAAGATGAAACGATAGCCGTTGCGACCGATGCGAACCACGGCGATCCGGAACGACCAGCCCTGCGTGATGGCGGACCCGACCACACCGGGGAGGCCGTTGATCGTGGTTTCCTGCACGCTTTCCGGCAGCAGGCCATTGATCCAGCCGGCCGTCATGTACTGACGCAGATTGTCATAGCCGGTCAGATCGGCACCGTCGAAGCGCATGGCGGTGCCGGCACCATTGCTGGCGAGCACGGCCTCGGGCGAGTTTTCGAGCACGTAGCCGGCCGGCACCGAAAAGCCGATGCCGAGCGCCTTGTGCAGGAAATCGCGGCCGCGGACGAAGCCTTCGAGCGGATCGTCACCGAACAGCATGCCGTCGATGCTGGCGAGATAGGCTGTCCGGTCCCGCTCGCCGATGCCCGGGGCCCCGACCTGACGGGCGGCCTGCACTGCAAGGGTCACGCGCTCCGGCGTCGTCGGATGGGAGGACAGGAAGTCCGGTGCGCTGCTGCCGTCCTTGCGGGCATTCTGCAGCGCTGCAAACTGCGACATCGAGGAGAGGAACCGCGCGGCAGCGAAGGGATCGAAGCCGGCGCCCGCCAGGGTCTTCACCCCGACCACGTCGGCCTGAAGCTCCTGCACCTGCGAGAACCGGGCAAAGGAGAGCTGCGACGACAGCACGGCCTCGCGCACCCGCTCCGGATCGCGCACCACGTTGGAGACGACGCGGTTGGCGAGCTCGGTGGCTTCCGCCTTCTGCTGCCGCTCGATGGCATGGTTGGCCGTGACATG
Organism: Pannonibacter sp. XCT-53; assembly: GCF_009915765.1. Lineage (NCBI taxonomy): Bacteria > Pseudomonadati > Pseudomonadota > Alphaproteobacteria > Hyphomicrobiales > Stappiaceae > Pannonibacter > Pannonibacter tanglangensis. Next base: position 163,759 of record NZ_JAABLQ010000004.1, on the reverse strand, counting down.
GGCCATCTCATGCGCCAGCACGGCAGCAACCTCGGACGTGTCGTTGGCCAGCGCCAGGAGCCCGCGGGTGACATAAAGGTAGCCGCCGGGCAGCGCAAAGGCGTTCACGGCCGGCGAATTGAGGATGGTGATGCGATAGCTCTGGCTCGGATCGTCCGAAGCGGCAACGAGGCGACCGACAACCGAAGCGATGGCGCGCTCGGCACCGGCATCTTCGTAGACGCCGCCGTAGGTGGCGACGACCCGGGGGTGTTCACGCTCGCCGATGTCGGCCGCGAGACCCGGACGCAGCGTGCCCGGTGTCACCACGCCAACCGTGGCCGACTTGCCGCCGAGCATCTGGCATCCAGACAGCACGACGAGCCCGGCCGCTAGCAGAAGGCCGCGCGTCAGCTGGCGCAGGACAGGGCGGGTCCTGCGCTTGGGTTCGTCCGGGGCAATCGTCTCAACGGGCAACTTAACTCACCGCCTGTCGCTGCACTTCACTCGGCCCGTTCGATCTGGGCCACATCCGTTACCTCGATATGGGGCCCGTCGCGCGTCTGGACAACGCCCCGCACCCGCACAACAGCACCTGTCAGCCGCGCCGGGTCGAGACCCGCCGCGACCAGTTGGCCCTCGAGGCTGCTGCTGAATGTAACGGTAAAGTCCGAGGCCCAGGAACGTCCAAAGTTCAAATACCGGGTCTGGCGGGATTTTCCAAGCGATTCAATGCGTCCTTCGACAAGGGCAAAGCGTCCGGCGCGGGCGAGCACGCGTTCGGGCTGACCGGCCCGCTGACGCAGGGATGCCGCAGGATTTTCCGGCAAACCCGTGGCGGACCCGGCCGCACGCCAGAGGCCCACCGCACTGCCGCGGGCCGTCGCCTCGGCGGCACCGAAGGCGGCCAGGCAGCCAACGGCCCGCGCCTCCGGGGTCCAGGCGGCGAGCCCTTGTGCCAGCAGCTGGTCCTGCAGCCGCTGCGGCGGCAAACCGGCATCCGGAGGCAGGAAGGCGACCGCCGGCAGGCGGCTCCAGCGGTCCTCCGGCCCCGTCGGCAGCACGTGCAGAGGCTGGCCGATCAGCCAGGCCCTGCCCGCCTCCGTCATCTCCACCCCGACGAGGCAGATCATGCGACCGTCATCGACCTGCAGGGTTCCATCGCGCGCGACGGTGTGAACCTGCAGGAGCCGGGTGTCCGCCGGCTGGGCGGGGCAGCGCGCCGCCTCCGGACCTGCAGCCTCGGGCCGCGGTCCGGCCGGCTGATCCCCTGACGGGTCCGGCACCGGGTCGGAGATCCGGTCGGATTCCGAGCCGGCTGCCAATCCGGATGCCAAACCGGATGCCGAACCGGATGCCGGGCCGGCGGCCGATCCGGTTCCGGGACCCGATGCAGGAGCGGGGAGCTGGCCCCCGGCCAGCACAACAGCCGCGGCCGCAGCCCGGGAGGAGGCAAGGCCCGGCGCGACGGCACCGCCCAGCACAAGCACCGGCATCAGGCAGATGGCGCAAGCCCGCCGGACAGGCCTGTTGCCCGGCACGGACGAAGGCCAGACCGCGGGCTCGGTTCCGCAAACGGACCGGTAAACGGCCACGACCCCCTGAGCGGATGCGCAGCGGGAGCCGGCCTGTCGGACCCGGCCGGACCTGCCGCGCGGGCGAGGTCCGGCGCCGTGCTGATCCACATCCAATCCCCAGCCCTCCCGCGCTCCTGCCATTTCACCCGCAAACTCTCGCCCTTCCGCCAGAAACATGCTACAGGCGATTTCGGTTGGTCCCGTAGCTCAGCAGGATAGAGCATCAGATTCCTAATCTGAGGGTCGCGCGTTCGAATCGCGCCGGGATCACCATTTTCCTGGTTCATGACGGTTATGCTGAGCGGCGGTCGAGCATCCGGACAGTCTTCAGTCCGAATCGTCAAATGGTCCTGACGCTCTTCAATCGTCATCAAGGCCATAGGAGGAAAACGAGAAAAAGCAATCCAGAGCAAGATCAGCCAGCCGGCTGATCTGGTCCCGCTCAAGGATTGGTCCGCCATATCCCGAAGCCGACCACCAGTAGCAGTTCAACTTAAAATTCTGCACGCCGTCATCTCGCAGAGCTTGGATCTTGCCCTGCCGGGGATGGATCTGGTCCAGCATCCAGTCCATGTGCAAGCGGAATTCTTTCGACAGGACAACCGGCTCGGAAGACAGGAACCAGGCGTTCAGCGGGTTCGTTCTCACCAATCCCAGACTGTTGGTTACGGTCCGGCCTTTTTGGCGAGTTGATGTCGGCACAGTGCCGAGAACCTCTGTCGCATACGAAGGATCGAATGCGCCCAGATAGATGCAGAGGTGCACATCCGCTCGCTCACACCGAGGATCATCAGTGCCGCGAGGTACAGGCGCGGGAGGCTGATATGGCCAGCAGCGAGCCGCAAGAGCTATCATCACGGGATCACGACCGGGCGCCGAGCAGATGATATCAAACTCCAGCCCAACACCAAGTTCCTTCAGTTTTGATATCTGTTGCGATGTCAGGTCAACATTGGCGCCGCCGTATGCCGACCAGATCCCGCATGTTATCGTCGTCGCCCGCGCACCGGCCTGCCTCAGTTGCCGCAACGCCCCTTGCACCGGGCAAAGCGCCTCTATCAGCCAGTCGATATGCTGCGCCATGTCTCTGCCGGAAACGGCCTCCTCGGATGACAGGAACCAGACATGCTGTCCTGCAGCCCTCTCGCCAGCGCCATCTGCTTGGAGATGCGAGTCGTGAGCGTCACCCGTTCGAGTGGGCCTAATCCCAAGGACCGTCGTTGCCTCTTCGAGGCTCACTGGTCCAAGATCGATCCGCAGCTCGGCCAGCACGCGATGAAATCCATTTTCGTCTTCTTCAATGGTGATCAAGGCGCCTCGCTCAGTCATCTTTCAGCATCGTTCTACCGAACTCAGGTTGCCCCCTTAGGGCAGCCCACCGATATGGTCGGCTCGTTCGCTGGGGCCGAAGGGCGGCTTTCGTACCGCCTGGCCATCGCGCCACGTCGATCTTCGGCAAATTTCATGATAGTTATACCCGCAATGGTGGAAAACCATCAGCGATGAACAGATGAATGCGCGCCGGAAATTCCCGTTCTGGCTCCCAAGCGAACGAAGACCGGACCAATGGCAAAGACATCCACCGAGCTCAGCAAGTTCCTGAGCTTTGTTTTGCGGCACAAGCCGGATGCCATTGGCCTGACGCTGGACGCGCAGGGCTGGGCGGACGTTGCCGATCTGATCGAACGAGCCAATGCGGCAGGCACACGGTTTGAACTTGCCGATCTTGAGGCCGTCGTCGAAACGAACGACAAGAAGCGCTTCACCCTTTCGGACGATGGCAAACGGATTCGGGCGGCTCAGGGGCATTCGGTCACAGTGGAGCTCGATCTTCCCCCACAGACGCCGCCAGACATCCTCTACCATGGCACGGCCGACCGTTTCCTGCCGTCGATCCTGTCGCAAGGGTTGACGCCACAGGGGCGGCATCAGGTGCATCTGTCACGTGACCGCGCGACCGCGCATGCGGTTGGACAGCGCCATGGCAAACCAGTCATCCTGAGTGTCGATGCGGCTGCAATGCAGTCTGCGGGCAACACCTTCCATGTTGCCGACAATGGCGTCTGGCTGACCGATCACGTTCCGCCAGCCTTCCTCACAATCGCCGACAACGGCACCGGCTGATATCGACGCACTCAACCGAATGCGGAAGATGGCGCCTGTGCGATGTCCGGACAGTGTCGCCAGACCGCTTTTAATGGCAGCCAAGGGTGCGAAGCCAGTCCGCGCCGGGCCGCTGCCGTTCTGCTTCCGCGTCAGGAGCAAGGTCCGACACCTCCGCAAGCGTCCCATCTTCGTCCAGCAGCCCGGCAATGCACACGTGATACGGCTCGTCCGGATCCGAATGATCAACACCGCCGCAAAGAAACTGCCAGTCCGTCCCGTCCCGCACCACGAGCAGCACTGCACGCTCACGCCGGAAGACATGACCGCAGCAGTAAACACCCAACCGGAGATCATCGAACATTGCATTTCCACTCGAAACTGATTGCACACTCAGATGATCAATGCGATCAACGCCTCAATATTTAGATGAAATTTGAAAAGTCATTTTTCATCTCTTCCGCATACACAGTCAAACGTCGAAAAATTTTTAAAAGGCGAAATATAACTCAATTAATTCAAAGTATTAGAAGTCAGACTTGAGTCCATGCAAGATATACATGAGTCGGAATTATGAACCCAGATCAGTCTGATGTATTTCATTGATCACCCCCTCTGAAGTCGGCCTTTTATTCGACCCCGAAGGACCATCCATATTCATATGAAAAAATCACGGGCTCCGGCTTGCACCTGATTTTTAGCGACTTGCACATATCAGCTCATGCGAGCATATGTCGTCCCGCGCAGGCACTCCCGAAGGCTGCCGTTGGGTGCATCCGGCAGGCTGACGACAATGGCTTCGGCTTCCGCCACCTTGCGTCACTGACTGGCGCGAGGCGTCAAAAGAACCACCCATTTATTGCCACTCCCCCCACCTTGCGAACACAGCGCCGCCATGAGATTCCTCATATGTGCCCTTGTGGAGAACACATATGACGAAATTCGTTACCGTCAGTCAGATTCCGACCAATCCTTACATCGCCGGCCTGCTGACCGAGCCGGAGAACCCCAATCCGGTGCGCTGGGACAACTCGCAGCCGCTCAAGATCTTTTTTGACAATTCGGGCGTCCGCGCGTGGTCTCAGGCCGAGATTCAGAGCAACATCGCCGGCTTCAACGAGTGGTCGCGCGTTGCCAACATCGATTTCGTCCTGACCAACAACAAGGCCGAAGCGCAGATCATCTCGATCTTGCGCACGACGATTGATGGCAAGGACAACCTGCTCGGCCAGACGACCGCCCCGTCGGGTGGCACCAATCCGATCACCATCGAATACTCCGTGCGCGGCCAGAACTTCGACAATCTGGCGCTCGGTGGCGACAGCTACCACACCGTCGTGCACGAGATCGGCCACACGCTTGGCCTGTATCATCCGCATGACGGCACCCTGTTCCCGGGCGTTCCGAACGGCGCGGACACCAACACCGGCACCAACGGCCAGAACCAGGTCATCTTCACCGTGATGTCCTACGTGTCCGGCTGGACCGGCGAACCGGTGACCAGTCCGACCTTCGGCACCGCGTCGTCGGCCATGGCCTTCGACATCGCCGCCGTGCAGCACCTTTACGGTGCCCGCGCCGCCGAAACCGGCAACAACACCTACCTGCTGCACACCGCCAACGCCACGGGCGTGAGCTGGCGCTCGATCTGGGACACCGGCGGTGTGGACACCATCTCGGCCAACGGCGCCACGGCCGACGCCACCATCGACCTGCGCGCCGCACCGCTCACCGGCGAGAACGCCGGCGGCTATGTGTCGTGGGTCAAGGGCGTCAAGGGCGGCTTCACCATCGCCAACGGCGTGACCGTCGAGAAGGCGATCGGCGGCGGCGGCAATGACCGTCTGGTCGGCAACGAGGCGCACAACGTCTTCCTCGGCAACGGCGGCAATGACTCGATCGACGGCCTGGGCGGGCTTGATGTCGCCCAGTTCCTGACCACCCGCGAAAACGTCCAGATCGAACGTGGCCCGGGCGCCATCGTCGTGAATGCGAACAATGCCGGCTTCGGCACGGACACGCTGACCAATGTCGAGCGCGTCCAGTTCACCAACGGAATCCTCGCCTTCGACACCGATGGCGGCACCGCCGGCCAGGTCTACCGGCTGTACCAGGCCGCTTTCGCGCGTACCCCGGACAAGCCCGGCCTGACGCACAACCTGAACCTGGTCGACAACGGTCTCGGCATCAAGACCATGTCCGCCGCGTTCATCGGCTCGGCCGAGTTCGTCAACCGCTACGGCCAGAACACCTCGGACACCACCTTCATCAACGCGCTGTATCAGAACGTGCTCGGCCGCGGTGCGGATTCGGCCGGTCTCGCCGGCTGGCAGCAGCGCCTGTCGGATGGCTCCTGGAACCGCGCCGACGTGCTGTTCGGCTTCTCCGAGAGCGGCGAGAACAAGGCCCTGGTCGCCAACGCGATCAAGGACGGCATCTGGCTCGATCTGGTCGCCTGATCGACGGATCTCTCCACGAAAACAAAACGGCCCGGGCGATCCGCCCGGGCCGTTTTGCCAGACTGCTGACAAACTTACTCGCAGTCATTCCGGCCCAGCTGAGCGTGAGCGAAGCGCCGAGCCGGGATCCAGATATCAGCCGCGCGAAGCGCGACACACATGCCGGTCGCAAGTCGTATCGAGTTGACTTAGTTTTGGGCTCGCGTGCGCTCGCACAGACATGCTGGATTCCGGATCTGCGGTTCGCTGAACGCTCACCTTGTCCGGAATGACGGCAAACTGACGAAACTCCGAGGTTTGTCAGCAGTCTGACAAAAAGGCCCGGGCGATCCGCCCGGGCCTTTTTTCGTCTGCTTCTCCTTCAGAGCGGCGACACGTTCGCCCAGCCGCCGTCGCGCTCGGAGCGGACCAGCGCATCGAGGATTTCCATGTTGCGCACAGCGTCCTCGGCGGCATAGGGCGCCGGCACCTCGCCCAGAACGGCGCGGCCAAAGGCGTCCGCCAGTTCGGCATACTGGTCCGAGGGCGCGATCTCGAGCACCTCGGCAGCCGCATCGCCCAGCTTCGCGCCGCTGTCGAGCTTGAGACTGACCCCCTCCCCCTGCGGTGCGTTGAAGGGAATGGTGATCTCGAGCCGGCGCCTTGTGCCCACCAGCTGCAGCCGCTGGAACGGCGCCAGCTGGGTGGCGACGGTGAACTCCAGCCGCCGGCCGTTGCCGAAGTCCATCAGGCCGCTCGACAGACGGTCGGTGCCGAAGGCCGGGTCGCGGTCGATCAGCGAGACCACCCGCAGCGGCTCGGCATCGAAGAAGAAGCGTCCGGCCACCATCGGGTAGCAGCCGATGTCCATCAGCGCGCCGCCGCCGATGTCGGCCCGGTTGCGGATGTTGCCCGGGTCATCGTTGAAATAGCTGAAGAACGCCTGCACGGCCTTCAGCTCCCCGAGTTCGCCGGAGCGCACGATCTCGCGGGCTTTCAGCCACTGCGGATGCCAGCGCACCATGAAGCCCTCGGCAACCAGCTTGTCCCTGGGCAGGTCAAGCAGCTGACGCGCCTCGGCCGCCGTCAGCGCGATCGGCTTTTCGCACAAGACATGCTTGCCGGCCTTCACGGCGGCAATCGTCATCGGCACATGCAGGTGGTTGGGCAAGGGATTGTAGATCGCGTCGATGGACGGATCGGCCAGCAACGCCTCGTAGCTGCCATGCGCCACCGGAATGCCCAGCGCGCGGGCAGCCGCATCGGCGCTCTCCTGGCTGCGCGAGGCAATCGCCGCGACTGTCCCGGTCTTCGAGCGCCGGATCCCCGGGATCACCTTTTCCCGCGCGATGCGGGCTGTCGACAGCACGCCCCAGCGAACAGGCTTCGCAGTTTCAGTCATGATGTACGCTCCTCAGAACCGGCAACAAGAGAACGGTGGCACGTGATCAGCCGGTGCGGCGATGGTGCGACCGTCAGGAAGGGAGCGCACATTGGCAGGCTTTTCCGCGCCGTTCCAGTCCCCCGTGAGGGACTGGAACGGCGCCACGTGGGCCCCGCGGTCAGTAGATCTTCGGCACGTAGAGTTCTTCCGGCAGCGTCATGCGCTCGTAGTCCGGGTTGAACACGCGATCCGGCAGCTTGATCGGGTCATGCGGAATTTCCTCATAGGGAACCTGCGACAGGAGGTGCGAGATGCAGTTGAGACGTGCCGCCTTCTTGTCGTTGCCCTCGACGATGAACCAGGGCGCTTCCGGGATGTTGGTGCGCGCGAAGGTCTCTTCCTTGGCCTTGGTGTAGGCTTCCCAGCGGATGCGCGACTGCAGGTCCATCGGCGACAGCTTCCACTGCTTCAGCGGATCATGGATGCGCATCAGGAAGCGCAGCTGCTGCTCCTGGTCGGTGATGGAGAACCAGTATTTCACCAGCTTGATGCCGGAGCGGGCCAGCATGCGCTCGAATTCGGGGACGTCGTTGAAGAATTCCTCGACCTGGTCCGGGTTGGCAAAACCCATGACCCGCTCGACGCCGGAGCGGTTGTACCAGGAGCGGTCGAACAGGACCATCTCGCCAGCCGCCGGCAAATGCGGCACATAGCGCTGGAAGTACCACTGGGTCTTCTCGCGCTCCGTGGGGGCCGGCAGCGCAACGACCCGCGCCGCGCGGGGATTGAGACGCTGGGTGATGCGCTTGATCACGCCGCCCTTGCCGGCGGCATCGCGGCCCTCGAACAGCACGACCAGCTTGTAGCCGGTGTGCTGGATCCAGTCCTGCATCTTCACCAGCTCGGCCTGCAGCCGCAGCAGCTCTTGGAAATAGACCTGACGTTCGACCGTCGACTTGTGCTTCATGTCGGAAATGAAGGCCAGTTCGCGCGCCAGCTCCGGCGACATCATCTGGTCGTCGATTTCCATCTCCAGCTCTTCATCGAGACTGTCGAGCCATTCGGCATCCACCCAGCTCAACTCGCGCGCGTTCTTCTGCTCGTTCCCGTCCATGATCCGGTCCTTGTCCTCGGGCGGCAACCTGCCGTCCGGAATTTGCCGCCGGCAAAATACACCGCGATTGCGACAGCTTGCCGAAGCCCTGGCAAGATGTGGCGATGCCGGATCCCCCGCTCAAGGCAGCCCTCGACCGCCGGCCCGGATCGCGGGCTGACCGGAACATGCCGGACAAGAAACGGCTTGAAAATGAATGATCGTTCATTTATTTTCCAATCCGGGAGGAAGAGCAACCATGGCGCGACCGAGCGGAGCGAAGGGCGAGGAGACGGCGGAGCGCGTGCGCGCAGCTGCGCTCAGCCTGTTTGCCCGTCAGGGCTACGCGGCCGTGTCCATGCGCCAGATCGCGGCAGAGGTCGGTGTCCAGCCCGGCGCGCTCTACAATCACTTCCCCACGAAGCAGGATCTCCTGAGGGACCTGATGTCCGGCCATATGGCCGCGCTGCTGGCCGCCTGGGAGCAGGAAGCGGCGACGGCCCCGGCGGACGAGGCCCCGAAGCCCGCGTTGGAGCGGTTCACCCGCTTTCACATCCGCTATCACCTGGCCCGCACCGACGCGGTGTTCATCTCCTACATGGAGCTGCGCAACCTGGAGCCGGAGAACTTTGCCGGTATCGAGGCGCAGCGTCGCGCCTATGAGGACGTGCTGACCCGCATCCTGGAACGCGGGGCGGCGGCGGGCGAGTTCAGGGTCAGCGAGCCGCGCGTCGTGACCCGGGCCCTCATTGCCATGCTGACGGGTCTGGGCACCTGGTACCGGCCCGGTGGCCGCCTCAGCGAAACCGACATCGAGACCATCTATCTCAACATGGTGACCGGCAGCGTCACCTGAGACCGCAAGGGAGCGAACCGCCCATGGGCATTCTGAAATCGAACGTCGCCACGCGCGGCGAGACCTTCGAGAAGAACCGCGCCGCCCATGAGGCCGCGCTGGCCGAGGTGCGCCGTGCGGCCGAGGCCGCCTTTGACGGGGGCGGGGCCGTTGCCCGCGAGCGCCACACCGCCCGCGGCAAGATTCTGCCGCGCGAGCGGGTGTCGCGCCTGCTTGATCCGGGTTCGCCGTTCCTGGAGATCGGCCTCTTTGCCGCGCACGAGATGTATGACAATGCCTCCCCGTCGGCCGGTGTCATCGCCGGCATCGGCCGGGTCGAGGGCCGCGAGGTGATGATCGTCGCCAATGACGCGACGGTGAAGGGCGGCACCTACTATCCGATGACGGTGAAGAAGCACCTGCGCGCGCAGGAGATCGCCGCCGAGAACAACCTGCCTTGCGTCTATCTCGTGGATTCCGGCGGCGCCAACCTGCCGAACCAGGACGAGGTGTTCCCCGACCGCGACCACTTCGGGCGCATCTTCTTCAACCAGGCCAACATGTCGGCGCGGGGCATTGCCCAGATCGCCGTGGTGATGGGCTCCTGCACCGCCGGTGGCGCCTATGTGCCGGCGATGAGCGACGAGACCATCATCGTCAAGAACCAGGGCACCATCTTCCTCGCCGGCCCGCCGCTGGTGAAGGCGGCGACGGGCGAGGAAGTGACCGCCGAGGATCTGGGCGGCGGCGACGTGCACACGCGCCTGTCCGGCGTGGCCGATCACCTGGCCCGTGACGACGCCCACGCGCTGGCGCTGGCGCGCCGCGCGGTCGCCAATCTCAACCGGCTGAAGCCGGCGCAGCTCGATCTGGTGAGCCCGGAAGATCCGCTCTACGACCCGGAGGAAATCCTCGGCGTGGTGCCGGCGGACCTGAAGACGCCCTATGACATCCGCGAGGTCATCGCCCGCGTGGTCGACGGCTCGCGCTTCGACGAGTTCAAGGCGCGCTACGGCACGACGCTGGTCTGCGGCTTTGCCCATATCTACGGCATGCCGGTCGGCATCATTGCCAACAACGGCGTGCTGTTCTCCGAGAGCGCGGTCAAGGGCGCGCATTTCGTGGAGCTGTGCTCGCAGCGCAAGATCCCGCTGGTGTTCCTGCAGAACATCACCGGCTTCATGGTCGGGCGCAAATACGAGAGCGGCGGCATCGCCAAGGACGGCGCCAAGCTGGTGACGGCGGTCGCCACCACCTCCGTTCCGAAGATCACCATGCTGGTCGGCGGATCGTTCGGGGCGGGCAATTACGGCATGTGCGGCCGCGCCTATTCCCCGCGCTTCCTGTGGACCTGGCCGAACTCCCGCATTTCGGTGATGGGCGGCGAACAGGCCGCCGGCGTGCTGGCCACCGTCCGGCGCGAGGGCATCGAGCGCAAGGGCGGCAGCTGGTCGGCGGAGGAAGAGAAGGCCTTCAAGCAACCGGTCATCGACCAGTTCGAGGCGCAGGGCCATCCGCTCTATGCCTCGGCACGGCTGTGGGACGACGGCATCATCGACCCGCGCAAGACGCGCGACTGCCTCGCCCTGTCCCTGTCGGCCGCGCTCAACGCCCCGATCGACGACACCCGCTTCGGCCTGTTCCGGATGTGATGCCATGACCAAGACACTGGATGATCTGAAAGCCAAGTATCCCGGCGCCGTCACCTTCAAGTTCGGCGACAGCGAGCGCTTGTCGGCGGAGCTGATTGCCCTGGTACGCAGTGGCCGCAAGACCGGCACCTGCGGAGCGCTGCGCGATTTCACCGAGGGGGAAGAGGCGCTGCCGGTGGCCGGACGCCGGGACATCGTTCTCAACTGGGACGACACGCCTGCCCTCGTCATCGAGACCACGTCCGTGGCGATCCGCCGTTTCTGCGATGTCGATGCCGAGTTTGCCCTGAGCGAGGGGGAGAACGAAGATCTCGCCGGCTGGCAGCGGGACCACGGGGCCTATTTTGATCGCAACGGCGGCTTTTCGCCGGACATGGAACTGGTCTGCGAGCGGTTCCGCGTCGTGGAAGATCTGGCCGGGGAGGCACAGTGATGTTCAAGAAAATCCTCATCGCCAACCGGGGCGAGATTGCGTGCCGGGTCATCGAAACCGCGCGGCGGCTGGGCATCCGGACGGTTGCGGTCTATTCCGACGCCGATGCCAACTCCAAGCATGTGGCGCTGGCCGACGAGGCCTGGCGGCTGGGACCGGCGCCCGTGGCCGAGAGCTATCTGAAGGTCGAGCGGATCATCGAGATCTGCCGTCTCAGCAAGGCGGAAGCGGTGCATCCGGGCTACGGGTTCCTGTCCGAGAACCCGGGCTTCGTCGATGCGCTGACGGCTGCCGGCATCACCTTCATCGGCCCCAGCGCCGACGCGATCCGCGCCATGGGCCTGAAGGACGCGGCCAAGGCGCTGATGCAGAAGGCCGGCGTGCCGGTGGTGCCGGGCTATCACGGCGACAACCAGGACCCCGCCTTCCTGAAGGCCCGTGCCGACGAGATCGGCTATCCGGTGCTGATCAAGGCCCGGGCCGGCGGCGGCGGCAAGGGCATGCGGCGGGTGGATGATCCGATCGACTTCCTCGCTGCGCTGGAAGGCGCGCAGCGCGAGGGGCAGGCGAGCTTCGGCGACCCTTGCGTCCTGATCGAGAAGTACCTGACCAAGCCGCGCCATATCGAGATCCAGGTCTTCGGCGACAACCACGGCAATGCCGTGCATCTGTTCGAGCGCGACTGCTCGCTGCAGCGCCGCCACCAGAAGGTGATCGAGGAGGCCCCGGCGCCCGGCATGCCGGAGGCAATGCGCGCCGCGATGGGCGCTGCCGCCGTGCGGGCGGCCAAGGCGATCAACTATTCCGGTGCCGGCACCATCGAGTTCATTGCCGACGTGTCGGACGGGCTGTCGGAAGACCGCTTCTACTTCATGGAGATGAACACCCGCCTGCAGGTGGAGCATCCGGTGACCGAAGCGATCACCGGGCAGGATCTCGTCGAATGGCAGCTGAAGGTGGCGAGCGGCGAGAAGCTGCCGCTGACCCAGGACCAGCTGTCGATCAACGGCTGGGCCTTCGAGGCGCGGCTCTATGCCGAGGACGCCGCCAAGGGCTTCCTGCCGGCGACGGGCACGCTCGACCATCTGCGTCTGCCTGCGCACATCGCCCGGGTGGATTCCGGCGTGCGCCAGGGCGACACCATCACCCCCTACTATGACCCAATGATCGCCAAGATCATCGTGCATGGCCCGGACCGCAAGACCGCGCTCGCCCGCCTGCTGGCCGCGCTGGAGGCAACGGAAGTGGCCGGCTCCGTCACCAACGCCACTTTCCTGGCGGCGCTGTGCCGGCACGAGGGCTTTGCCGCAGGCGACGTGGACACAGGCCTGATCGGCCGCGACCAGGACGCGCTCATCGCCCAGGGCGAGACGCCGCCGACCGTGATGGCACTGGCGGCGCTGGCGAGCCTCGGGCTGCTGCGTCCGGCGGAAGGGACGGATCCCTGGGACCGTCTCATCGGCTGGCGTGGCTGGAGCGCCTCGCGCCAGTTCGCCGTGCTGGACCACAAGGGCGCGCGGCACGAGATCGAGGCGCGCAGCCTCGGCCGCAGCCGCTTTGCCGTGCATCTTGCCGGCAACGTGCTGGAACTGGAGCTGACCCATGTGGGCGATGGCGAGATCCGCTTCGACACGGGCGGCCACCGCGACAAGGCACGGCTGGCCGAGACGGGCCAGGGCCTATCCGTGTTCTATGCCGGTGAGGCCTTCGAGTTTGTCCGGGCGGATGTCCTGTCCGGAGACGACGAGGGCGATGCGGCCGGCGACAAGCTGGTTGCGCCGATGCCGGGTCTGGTCAAGGTACTGACGGCGCAGAAGGGCATGGCTGTGACCAGGGGCCAGCCGCTCGTCATCCTCGAGGCGATGAAGATGGAACACACGCTGACCGCCCCGCGCGATGGCGTGATTGCCGATGTCTTCGTTGCCGCCGGCGAGCAGGTGACCGACGGCACGCTGCTGCTGGCCCTTGCCGAGGAGACGGCCGATGCAGCCTGACCCGGCGCTGGCTTCCGCCGACAGTTACGAGGCGCTGCGGGACGGGTTCCGCTGGCGCGTGCCCGAGCGCTTCAACATCGGCGTCGCCATCTGCGACCGCTGGGCCGATGTGGAGCCGGAGCGTGAGGCGATCACCTATGTGGCCGAGGATGGCGTGGCGACGCGCGTCAGCTTCGGCGAGCTGAAGGCGCTGTCGAACCGCCTCGCCAACCTGTTCCGGGCGCGTGGTCTGGAGCGGGGCGACCGGGTCGGCGTGTTGCTGCCGCAAAGCATCGAGACGGCCGCCGCGCATATCGCCGCGCTGAAATGCGGGGCGATCACGATCCCGCTGTTCACGCTGTTCGGCGAGGAAGCGCTGGAGTACCGGCTCGGCAATGCCGGGGCGAAGATCGTTGTCACGGATGCCTCCGGGGCGGCCAAGCTCTCCCGCCTGCGCGAGGCCCTGCCGGCGCTCACCACCGTGCTCTGCATCGATGGGGCCATGGACGGCGCCGAGGATCTGGCACGGGCCCTGACCGGCCACGAGACGCAGTTCACGCCCGTCGACACGGGCGCCGACGATCCGGCGATCATCATCTACACCTCGGGCACGACAGGTCAGCCGAAGGGGGCCTTGCACGGTCACCGGGTGCTGATCGGCCATCTGCCCGGTGTGGAGATGAGCCATGATTTCCTGCCGTGCCCGGGCGACCGCTTCTGGACCCCGGCCGACTGGGCCTGGATCGGCGGCCTGCTCGACGTGCTGATGCCGGCGCTGTATCACGGCATTCCGGTCGTGGCCTGCCGCTTCCGCAAGTTCACCGGCGAGGCGGCCTTCGAGCTTATGCAGGCCCAGGGCATCCGCAATGCCTTCTTGCCGCCCACCGCGCTGAAGATGATGCGCCAGGTGGAGAGCCCCGAGAGCCGCTACAGCCTGTCGCTGCGCTCCGTCGCCTCGGGCGGCGAAACGCTGGGCGCCGAGCTGATCGCCTGGGGCCGCAAGGTGTTTGGCCTCACCATCAACGAGTTCTACGGCCAGACCGAATGCAACATGATCGTCTCCAGCTGCGCCGCCGTGATGGACGCAAGGCCCGGGATCATGGGCCGCGCGGTGCCCGGCCATGATGTGAACGTGGTGACGGAGGCAGGCGAGATTGCCGCGGACGGCGAGCAGGGGCTCATTGCCGTGCGGCGGCCCGATCCGGTGATGTTCCTCGGCTACTGGAACAACGAGGCGGCAACCAGGACCAAGTTCCTCGGCGACTGGCTGCTGACCGGCGACACCGGCGTGCGCGACGCCGACGGCTGGCTGCGCTTTGTCGGCCGCGACGATGACGTCATCACCTCGTCGGGCTACCGCATCGGTCCGGGCGAGATCGAGGACTGCCTGTTGCGCCATCCTTCCGTCGCCATGGCGGGCGTGGTCGGCAAGCCGGACCCGCAGCGCACGGAGATCGTGAAGGCCTATGTGGTGCTGAAGGCCGGGGTCGAGCCCAGCGACGCGCTGGCCGATGACATCGCCCTGTTCGTCAAGACCCGCCTCGCGGCGCATGAATATCCGCGCGAGGTCGATTTCGTCGATGCCCTGCCGATGACGACCACCGGCAAGGTCATCCGCCGCGAGCTGCGCCAGCGCGCCAGCGAGGAAAGCAAGGAACTGCGCCCATGACCGGCTTCGTCACCCTGTTCGAGATGGGCCCGCGCGACGGGCTGCAGAACGAGAAGCGCATGATCGCGACCGGGGACAAGATCCGCCTGGTCGACATGCTCACCGACTGCGGCTTCGTCAAGATCGAGGTGACCAGCTTCGTCAGCCCGCAGTGGGTGCCGCAGATGGCCGATGCGGCGGAGGTGCTGGCCGGCATCCGCCGCAAGCCGTCAGTACATTACACGGCGCTGACGCCGAACGTGAAGGGCTACACCGCCGCGCGCAACGCCCACGCCGACGAGGTGGCGGTATTCGGCTCGGCCTCCGAGGGCTTCTCGAAGAAGAACATCAATTGCTCCATCGCCGAGAGCCTGGAGCGTTTCCGCCCGCTGCTGGACAAGGCACTGGACGACGGCATTCCGGTGCGCGGCTATGTCTCCTGCGTCACCGATTGCCCCTATGACGGGCCGACGCCACCCGAAAGCGTCGCCCATGTGGCGGCCGAGCTGATTGCCATGGGCTGCTACGAGGTCTCGCTCGGCGACACGATCGGCGCCGGCACGCCGGAAAGCATCGGCCGGATGCTGGACGCGGTGCTCGCAAAGGTGCCAGCCCATCGCCTCGCTGGCCACTATCACGACACGCGCGGCAACGCGCTCGCCAACATCGAGGTGAGCCTCGAGAAGGGGCTGCGGACCTTCGATGCTGCCGTGGGCGGCCTCGGCGGCTGCCCCTATGCCCCCGGCGCGAAGGGCAATGTGGCGACCGAGGCCGTGGCAAGACTGCTGGCCGAACGGGGCTACGAGACCGGACTGGACCTCGAAAAACTGGCAGAGGCGGCGGCCTTTGCCCGGTCCCTGCGTGAGGAGGCGTGAGATGTTTGAGACCATTCGCATCGACACCGACCCGCGCGGGGTCGCCACGCTGACGCTGGCCCGGGCCGAGAAGCACAATTCCCTGTCCGCGACCATGATCGCCGAGCTGACAGCGGCGGCGGAGCAACTTGGTGCTGATCCAGCCGTGCGCGTGGTCATCCTGACCGGCGAGGGGGCAAGCTTCTGTGCCGGCGGGGACCTTGACTGGATGCGGGCGCAGTTCACCGCCGACCGGGCGACGCGCATCGCAGAGGCGCGCAAGCTGGCCGTGATGCTGCAGGCGCTGAACGAGCTGCCGAAGCCGCTGATTGGCCGGGTGCAGGGCCAGGCCTTCGGCGGCGGCATCGGCATGATGAGCGTCTGCGACGTCTGCATTGCCGTGGACGGCGCGAAATTCGGCCTGACCGAGACGCGCCTTGGTCTGATCCCGGCGACCATCAGCCCCTATGTCGTCGCCCGCATGGGCGAGGGCAAGGCACGGCGGGTGTTCATGTCGGCGCGCCTGTTCGATGCGGCGGAAGCCCGCGACCTCGATCTCGTCGCCCGGGTGGTGGCGGCCGAAGAGCTGGGTGTGGCGGTCGAGCGCGAGGTGAAGCCCTATCTGGCGGCGGCCCCCGGCGCGGTCGCCCGCGCCAAGGCGCTCGCCCGCTCGCTCGGCACGCCGATCACCGAGGCGGTGATTGCCGCCACCATCGAGCGGCTGGCCGATTGCTGGGAAGACCCGGAAGCGCATGAGGGCATTTCCGCCTTCTTCGACAAGCGCAAGCCGGCCTGGAGCTGACCGGGCGGGACAAATGCAGCAAGGGGGCTTGCATCCCCGGCTGCTCTCCGCTATCACCCGCACCAGCCGCGCGACGCGCCCCGCGCCTTGCCGGTTTTGCCTGTCATCGACAGGTTCCGTTCCGGACACCGGAACCGGATTGCCGCTGTAGCTCAGTTGGTAGAGCACGTCATTCGTAATGATGGGGTCGGGGGTTCGAGTCCCTTCAGCGGCACCAGCTTCCTCAAGTCAGCTGGCCTTGTTCAGTCATCGGGCCTTCCTCAGTCACCGGTTTGTGGATGCGAGCGCACGTCAGGCGCCTTCTGCCGCTTGACCGCTGCCTTCCCGCCAACGCAATCATCGGCAGGTGGATGTGCGCGGTGATTCGCGGCCGCAGCTGCGCGTTTGTGCGGCTGGCAAAGCGGCGAGCTCAGGCGTACGGGGCGGAACAGATGGGCGGGCAAGCGGGCTTGGGATGAGCGAGACAGGACTGATCGAGCTTATGCGCCGCATCGGGGCGCTCGGTCTGGCCGTGCTCGGTCTGGCGGGCGGGCTTACCGTGTTCTCGCCTCTGACCGGTCTTGTCTGCCTTGCGGCCGCCGTCGGCCTCTATGTTGGCCTGCCCTCGCAGAAGCCGCCGGCCGGTGCGGTCCAGCCGGAGTGGCAGCCCACGATCCTGATGTCCGACTGCATCGGCTTTCTCGTCGGCGTGCCCTTCTTTGCCCTGCCGCTGGTCGCCGCCGCCTATGTTCCCTCCGCCGTGGCGGGCTGGACGATGCTGCTGTTCCTGCCGGCCGCCTTCTGCTTCCCGATCTTCTATGTCTCGGCACGGCAGGCAACCTCCTGGGCCCGGTTCTTCGGCAACGGCTTTGAAGTGACCGACTTCGGACTGACCATGCGGCTGCGCTACACCGAGCTTGCCCGGGCCGAGATCCGGATCTGGCAACTGCCGCGCGGCCTCTCCCTGTTCGCGCCCTTTCTCGACCGGCGCCACGGCGTGACGCTGGTGGCCGGCTCCGCCCCCTCCAAGGCGCTGCGGCTGACCTCGAAGACCGGCGCCGTCTTCGTCATTGCAACCGAAGCCATCCCGGATCTGGAGCGGATCTTCGTCGACATGGACCGGGCCGGCATCGAGCTGCCGAAGGGGCTGTCGGACCTTGGCCGCCGCCGCATCCGCCGCGTGCGCGAAAAGCGCTGGGGCAAGGTGGAACCCGAGCCGACACCGGCCCGGAAGGACCAGGGCCGCTTCGGCCGAACCCTTTGAGCTGGCAAGGGCAACGCCGGCAGCACGGCGGCGCTCCTGACCGATTGTTCCTGCAGACCGATGATCCGGAGCAACCGATTTCGCGATTGCGCCGTTTGGCGCTTGCCGATTGCTTCATCGTTGCCGTCGGGCAATGCTACTGTCCGAAACAAGGGTGACGCCGACGGGGCGCGCCGGGGGGAGCCACGCGCAGCACATGACCTTTGACCAGTTTCTCGTTTTCCTGCTGCTCGGCCTCGTCATTCTGGGATTCGTCAAGGAAATCTACCCGCCGGAGCTGACCGCCCTGGCGGCATCGGCGGTTCTGCTGGCTGTCGGCATCCTCGACACGCGCGAGTTCCTGGGGGTCTTTTCCAACAGTGCCCCGATCACCATCGCCATGATGTTCATCATCAGCGCCGCGCTGGAACGGACCGGGGTGCTGCAGATCCTTGGCGACGTGCTGCACCGGCATTCCCGCGGCTCCTACCTGCGCGCGGTGTTCATCATGATGCTGTTCGCCATCACCGCCTCAGCCTTCATGAACAACACGCCGGTGGTGGTCCTGCTGGCGCCCGTCATGATCGCCGTGGCCGCCAGCCTCGGCACGACGCCGTCCAAGTTCCTGATCCCCCTGTCCTATGCCGCCATCTTCGGCGGAACGATCACCCTGATCGGCACCTCCACCAACATCCTGATGAGCGGCATCGCGACCAAGGCCGGGCTGGAACCGATCGGCATGTTCGAGATGAGTGGTCCCGGGTTGATCTTTGCCGTCGCGGGCCTTGTCTACATGCTTTTTGCCGTGCGCTACCTGCTGCCGGAACGCCAGTCGATGGCCGGTCTGCTGAGCCAGGGCGGCTCCCGCCGCTTCATGGCCCGCCTGCTGATCCCGAGCGGCTCGCGCTATGTCGGCAAGACGCTGGCCGACCTGCCCTTCACCGGCGCAGGCACGCGGATCCTCGACGTGCTGCGCGGCGAACTTTCCCTGCGCCATCGGCTGGACGATCTGACCCTGATGGGGGGTGACCGCATCGTGGTGAAGACGGGAACCGGCGAGATCCTTGCCCTCAAGGAAAATGGCCAGATCGAATTCCGTGACGTCGCCGACCAGGGCTTCGAGCCGGTGGCAGCCGACCAGACCCTGATGCTCGAGGCCAGCGTCGGGCCCAATTCGCATCTGATCGGCCGCTCGCTCAGCGCCCTCAACCTGCGCCGCACCTATGGCGTCTATGTCATGGCCGTGCACCGGCAGGACCGCAACATCTCCGACGAGATCGACCATCTCCGGCTGCAGTTTGCCGACACGCTGCTGCTGGAGGGCCCGGCAGAAGGGCTGCAGCGTCTGGCAGAGGACGAGGGACTGATCAACCTCTCGGCACCGCAGGAACGCGCGATCCGCCGCCACAAGGCCCCGATCGCCATCGCCACCATTGCCGGCGTCATGCTGCTGGCCGCCTTCGGCGTGATGCCGATTGAAGGACTGGCCGTGATCGGCGCCGTCATCGTCATGATGACGCGCTGCATCGATCCGGTGGACGCGTTCGAGTCCGTCGACTGGCGCATCCTGTTCCTGATCTACGGCATGCTGGGCTTCGGCATCGGCCTCGAGAAGACCGGCTCGGTCCAGCTGATCGTCGACAGCGTCATGACCCTGATTGGCCATGCGCCGCCCATCGTCATCCTGGCCGTGGTCTACTGCCTCACCTCGGCCTTGACGGAAGTGGTCAGCAACAACGCCGTCGCGGTGCTGGTGGGGCCGATCGCCATTGCGCTCGCGCAGCAGCTGGGCCTTGATCCCCGGCCCTTCATCATGGCCGTGATGTTTGCCGCCAGCGCCAGTTTCGCGACGCCCATCGGCTACCAGACCAACACCTTCGTTTACAGCGCCGGTGGCTACCGGTTCCGCGATTTCCTCGTGGTCGGCGTGCCGCTCAACGTCCTGTTCGCGATCATCTCGGTGCTGGTGATCCCGATCTTCTTCCCGTTCTGAGCCGGCAGGGGCCGGCGCCCATCGCGGGCGCAAGCCGGCCATCCGCAGCTCTGGCCTCGCCGGGGCCGGGCGAGGCCGTCTGTCGCCGCAGCTTTGGCAGCGGGATCAGCCGAAGAAGGCCGGCCCGGGTTCCCGCGCCTTGGTCGGCCCCTCGTCCGGGTCGGCATCCGGCCCGGGATCATCCGGCATCCGCCCGGGCGCGAGGCCGGCGGGGGCGGTGAAGGGAAGGTTGGCACCGATGCGCGGTGGCTTGTAGGCAGGACCGGTGCTCTCCTTGCCGGTGACACTTGCGGTCTCGGCTGACCCGGCTCTTGCGGCAGATGCCGGTGTCGCCCCTTCAACCGCCGGGGACGGCCGGGCGGCCTCGGCCGCCTTCGGTCTTGCCACCACCTCGGCCTCGATGATCTCGGCCGCAGGGGCAGGCCCGGACGCCATGTCGGATGCGGGAGCGGACGACGGCGTGGTCGCCTGGGAGGCAGCGCGGTCGGGAGCCTGCCCCATCGCCGGTGCGCCGGCAGCCGCCGCCAGCACGCTGACGCCCGCCTCGCCGGCGCTCGCCAGAAGCGGTGCGTCGAACAGGGCGTCCTCGACCAGCGGCGCGTCCGGCGTCGGACCAACGGGCCGCGACCAGACGAAGGCATCGAGCCGGCCTGTCACCGGCGAGACCGGCCGCCAGTCCGGAGACACGACGCCGTCTGCCATCCAGACCATGTCGGCCGGGGCCTGCACGGCCCGGGCCAGCCACTCGCGCATGCGGCCCCGGTCGCCATGCTCGGCCTCTTCCAGTTCCGCCATCAGCACGAAGGCGCCGCGGCTCGGCTCGGTGGTGAGGGCAAATTTCAGCTGCTCGCGTGCCTCGTCGAACTTGCGCGCCTCCAGCGCCGCGCGCGCCACGGCCAGCGCACCGGTGGCAGTATGGGCGCGCATCTGGGCCAGGGTCTTGACCCGCTTCAGCCGGTCGAGGGCGGAATCGCCGATCCGGGCATGGGCATAGGCATCAGCCAGATCCGGGTGCGGCGCAAGTTTCCAGGCGGCCTCGAGGGTCTTGGTCGCCTTGCGGATGTCGCCCTTGCGGGTGGCGAGCCGGGCAAGCACAACGGCCGCCGGCACGAGATCGGTCGCCAGCCCGTGCGCCTCCTTGGCCAGCGCCATGGCCTGGTCCGGATCCCGATCCTCCATCTCCAGCGCCCGGGCCGTCAGCAGCACGGCGCGGTGGCGGCGATAGGTCGGCTTGTCGATCAGCTTGGCGGTATAGTTGCGCTCCAGGGTCGCAACCGCTGCCTCGAAGTCATTGGCGACCGCCTGATAGCCCAGAACCGCGCGTCCGGCCCAGTCGAGACCGGGCTGGCTCTTCAAGGCCTCCTCGGCATAGTGACGGGCGGCAACCGGTTCGCCCTGCCGCTCGGCCTCGATGAAGAGGCCATGCAGGCCGAGAGCGCGGGTTTCGGGGCTGTCGAGCATGGCCTCAAAGCGCTGCCGCGCCTCCGCATGCTGACCGGACAACTGGGCAGCCTGGGCCAGCAGCAGCTTGGCCGCCGGTTCCCGGCCGAGGAGCTTGTCTGCCTCGAGGCCCAGCTTGCGGGCGAGGCGGGCATTGCCGCTGCCCAGGGCAATGAGGCCAGAGGACAGGGCCTGATACCCGCGGTCCCGGCGCCGCCGGCGGAAGAACCGGCTGGCGATCTTCGGCGACCGCAGGATCGTCAGCACCAGCCATACGGCCCCGAGAAACAGACCGAGGAGCACGCAGAGCAGGAGCAGCGCGACGAGCGGCGGCTGTTCCCAGACATAGCCTTCCCATCCGATGGAAATCACACCGGGCAGATCGGCCATCCACGCAAGGCCAAGAGCGACAGCGAACAGCAGGGCGAAAAAGACGAAGGCACGGATCATGCCGGTTGCTCCTGGTTCAGGGTCACCTCAGTTGCCCTTGCGGGCGATGGCGGACAGCACGGCACTGGCCGTGTCGCTGGTCAGCCGGTCGACCGCGACCCGGGCGCGCGCCGCTTCGGCCCAGCTTGCAGCCGGCGCCTGCGCGGTTGCCGGCAGCCGGCCGTAGGCCTCCAGGGCAGCTGGCAGGTCGCCCGCCTTGACGGCAATCTCCATCCGGCGGAGCTGGGCTTCCGGCCCCTCGCCGCTGGCGTCGCCCGGCCCGCGCACGGCAACCAGCGAGGCCGCGCTGGTCAGCAGATTGTCGAGCACGCTGGCATTGGGATCGGTCTGGGCAAAGGTCGCATGAATGGCCCGCGCGAGCGGGGGAAACTGCGCCATCAACTGGGCCGTCGGCGCGATGCCCCGGGCCGCATTGGCCTCAAGCGCGGCCATGTCGGCGGCGGAGGCCTCGCCCAGCGCAGCCTTGACGGCGGCCAGCTCGGTGACGAAGGGCCGACCGGCGTCGACCGCCGCGCGCAGGGCCGAAACCGACAGCGCCCGCGCCGCCATCTCGCGCGCCGACGCATCCCCCATGGTCTCCTCGACCGCAGCCAGACGTTGACCCAGGGCCTCGGTGGCCTGACGCAGGTCGGCCAGCGCGGTTTCGCTGCGCCCCGTCAGGGCGGCGAGCTCGTCGGCAAGCCGCGACATCGCCTCGGCATCGCGCACCTGCCCGTCGGAAAGGCTCTTCAGCGCTGCATCGGAGGCCGAGACAGCAGCCTGCACGCTTGCCAGCGCCGAGTTGACCGCCTGCAGGCCCTGCTGCAACGTCGCCACCTGGGCCACGGCCTCGCCGCCTGGAGCTGCATCTGTGGCTGCGGGCTGCGCCGTCGACGGCGCGGCCGCAGGTGCCGCGCCCACGGTTTCCAGACGGGCCGTCAACTCCGTCAGCCGGGACTGGTTGTCGCTGCGCACGGAATCGACCATGGCCGTCAGCCGCGCCTCAAGATCGCGCAGCGCCCCGTCGCCCCCGCTTGCGGGCGCCGTTGCCGCGCTGGCCTGCTGGGCAGCCACCTCGGCAAGCTGGCGCTCCAGCGTGTCGAGCCGCACCCGGTCGGCCAGGGCATCATCCGAGACGGCCGGAGCCGCCGCCTTCAGCGGCAGCAGGCCGGTCTGGTTGAGGGTGTAGAAGGTTCCGATCAGCGCCACGCCGACCAGCAGGGCCGCCGCCATCGCGCCGGCAAAGCTGACGCCCGTGGCCGGCATCCGGTCGGCAGAGGCTGCAGGCGGGGTCTGGCCGGTCGCCGGTTTCTCGGGCGCAGCCATGGACGCCGCAGGCTTGCCGCCCTGTGACGCGGAGGAAGAAGAAGAGGACGAGGAGGTGGAGGAGGACGACGATGACGCGGACGGGGGCGCCGGCGGCACGGCCGGAGCCGACCCCGTTCCAGCCGCGGCAGCCGATGATCCGGCCGAAGCGGCAGCGGACGATGCGGCCGGAGCCGATGCCGGAGAGGACGCAGACGATGGATTACCCGAAGGACCGGACGGCTGGGCCGTGGGACTGGATTGGGACGTGGGCCCGGCAGCGGCAGCAGCGCTGCCCGGCATCGGGGAAGAGGCAGCGGCGGCACCCGAGGCGGCAGCAGCCGAAGCGCTGCCCGCACCCGAACCCGCCCGCGCGGCTGTCTCCGGCCTGGTCGCAGACGCGGCACCCGCTCTGTCGGTGGCAGGCTTGTCGGCGCCCGGCTTGTCTGACGAGGTCTTGTCGGCGGCACGGGCGTCGGCCTTTGCCTCGACCTTGGCCTCGACCTTTTCAGGCACCACGTCGATGGTGACGGGCCGGCGGTTGCCTGGCTTGCCCGTTTCACCTGCTTTCGGAGACGAGGCGCCTGCCCCGGCACCCGGTCCGGTTCCCGGCGTGTCCTTATCGGAGACCATCGCGTTCCCTCCTCTCCCCTGACGGCGTTCTGCCACCGTCAACTATACACACGGAACCTTGCCGGGGCACCGCGACCAATGGTCGAGCCCGCACCAAGGACTCGCCCGCCGCAGTTAACAGCAGGTGAAGGCCCGGGCGAAGAGTGCCGGCTCGTCCGGCGTCGCGGCCCATTCCACCGGCCCGAGGGCCGACAGCGGTGCGCCCGCCTTCGCCGACAGGGCGATGATGCGCGGCAGCACCCGTGGCGCGGTCCGTTGCAGCAAGGTGGCGCAGACCTCGGCCGTCCGCGCGGAATAGACCAGGATCGCGTCGATCTCCTGCGCCTTCAGCATCGCATCCACGCCCTCCGGCCAGTCGGAAACGGGATCCGTGCGGTAAAGTTCCACCACCTGGCAGAAGATCCCGGACCGGCGCAGGTGGCCTTCCAGATCGCCTGCCCGGTCCCGCCCGGCGCCATAGAGGACAACGCCATTGCCATGGCTGATGCGGATCAGCGCCGCCAGATCGCTGGAATCGCCATCGGCCGAGAGCACCTGCCGGAAACCGGCCTGCCGCGCGGCAGCCGCCGTGCGTGCGCCGACGGCGTAGAACGGCAGACCGGCGAGCTGGCGCAGCTGCGGATGCCGGGCGAGCACCTCGACAGCCTGGCCGCTGGTCACCGCGACAGCGGTGACGACGTCCAGTTCCATCTGCTCCGGCGGGGTCTGCACCACCGTCAGCAAGGGGGCCTCCAGCGCCACATGCCCCATCATCCGCAGCCGCCGTGCGGTCGCGGCACAGAAGGGCTCCGGCCGGGTCACGAGAACGCGCATGCCTCCTCCCGGTCAGACGGCAAAGAAGCCGGGTCCGCCCAGCGCCTTCAGATGGCGCCCGGCCTCGCGGCCGATCGCCTCGGCTGCCTCGACGGGCCCCTCGCGCGTCAGCTCATGCAGCTCGCTGCCATCCGGCTTGAGGATCAGCCCGCGGAACGACAGGCGCCCGCCCTCAACCGTGGCCAGCCCGCCGATCGGCGTGCGGCAGGATCCGTCCAGTTCGGCCAGGAACGCGCGTTCGCACGTGAGGCGCAGCTCGGTCTCGTGGTGGTGGATGGGCGCCAGCATGGCCAGGACAGGCGCGTCACCCGCCCGGCTCTCGATGCAGATCGCCCCCTGCCCCACCGCCGGCAGGAAGGTGTCGGTGTCGAGCAGGCTGGTGACGACATCCGCAAGGCCAAGACGGCGCAGCCCGGCATAGGCCAGAAGGGTCGCATCGACCTGCCCCTCCTCGAGCTTCTTCAGCCGGGTCTGCACGTTGCCACGGTACATCACCACCTCGATGTCAGGCCGCAGGCGCTTGATCATGGCCTGACGGCGCAGCGACGACGACCCCACGACGGCGCCCTGCGGCAGATCCTCAAGCCGCTTGGCCCTGGGCGAGATGAAGGCGTCGCGCACATCCTCGCGCGGCAGGAACGCGGTCAGCGCCAGTCCGTCGGGCAGATGGGTGGGCATGTCCTTGGAAGAATGGACGGCGATGTCGATGCGACCGTCAAGCAGCGCTTCCTCGATCTCCTTCGTGAACAGGCCCTTCCCGCCCGCTTCCGACAACGGCCGGTCGAGGATCTGGTCGCCGGACGTCTTGATGACCACGATCTCGAAATCCGCTTCGGCGAGACCATGGGCGGCCATCAGCCGGCTGCGGGTTTCGTGGGCCTGGGCCAGCGCCAGCGCGCTGCCCCGGGTACCGATACGCAAAGGTTTTGATTGCAAGACGAAGGATCCGGGTGTTAGGGGCACTCTCAAGGGTTTGAAGCACAATAGGCGGTCAAGCGCCACTGGCCAATGCAGCTCTGCGCCCGATCTTGATCGGGACGCGACCTGCAAGGCGCCGGATGCCGGACCCGACCCGACAGGACCGGCCGCCCCGGAGGCCGGGACAACCGCCGCACCGGAAGCCCCGGATGCCCATGCCGACGGATACCCGCATGCTGACCGTTCTTGGCATCGAAACCAGTTGCGACGAGACCGCCGCCGCAGTCGTGCGCGGCGCGGATGGGCAGGGCACGCCGCCCGTCATCCTCTCCAACGTTATCCGCTCGCAGATCGACGAACACACCGAGTTTGGCGGCGTGGTGCCGGAGATTGCCGCCCGCGCCCATATCGCCGTGCTCGACCGCATCGTCGCCGAGGCCATGGCCGAGGCCGGCGTCGGCTTTGACGAGATCGACGCCGTCGCAGCCACCGCCGGTCCCGGACTGATCGGCGGCGTCATTGTCGGCCTGATGACCGCCAAGGCCATCGCCATGGCCGCCGGCAAGCCGCTGCTGGCGATCAACCATCTCGAAGGGCACGCCCTGACCGCGCGCCTGACGGATGACCTGGCGTTTCCCTATCTGCTGCTGCTCGTTTCCGGCGGCCACACCCAGTTCCTGCTGGTGAAGGGTGTCGGCGACTACGAGCGCCTCGGCTCCACCATCGACGACGCCATTGGCGAGGCCTTCGACAAGACGGCAAAGCTCCTCGGCCTGCCCTATCCCGGCGGCCCCGCCGTCGAACGCATGGCCCGCGAGGGCAATCCGAAGCGCTTCGCCCTGCCGCGCCCGCTGCTCGACCGGCCTGGCCTCGACATGTCCTTCGCCGGCCTCAAGACGGCCCTGCGCAATGCCGCCGAAAAGGCCCAGCCGGTTGACGAACAGACCGCGCGGGACCTCTGCGCCGGCTTCCAGCGAGCCGTCTCCGATGTGCTCGCCCATCGCACCCGCACTGCCCTCAGCCTCTTCGCCGAGCGCTTTCCCGACGCCGAAAAGGTCATCGTTGTCGCTGGCGGCGTCGCGGCCAATTCCGAAATCCGCGCCGCGCTGGATGACGCCTGCCGCACTGCCGGCGCCCGCTTCGTCGCCCCGCCGCACCGCCTGTGCACCGACAATGCCGCGATGATCGCCTGGGCCGGCATCGAGCGCCTCGAGATCGCCGCCCGTGCGGGAGAGATCCTGGACGACCAGTCCGTCGCCCCCCGCCCCCGCTGGCCCCTCGACGAAACCTCCGCCAGCCTCCTCGGCGCCGGCAAGAAAGGCGCGAAGGTGTGAGAAGCACAGTCTCCCGTGCAATCGGGCGCCATTCGCCGCACGCTCGGGGCTGAAACAAGCTGCAGACAGGCTCGACCGCTCCTTCGTCATCCCGGCCGACCAACGCGAGAGCCGGGATGACATCGACCGATGCAGGCCGGAACGCCTTCCGATAACCGCCAGACGCCACAAGCCCGGTTCACAGCCTGCCGCGAACTTGCTAGGCAGGGGGCCGTTTCGGTCCGGATGTCTCTTCATGCGCGTGCTTCACAAGGCCTATGTCTACCTGACCTCGGGGCGCCGGCTGTTGGTGTTCCGCCAGCCGGACCAGCCGGAGATCGGGCTTCAGGTTCCCGGCGGCACGCTGGACCCCGGCGAAAGCCATCTCATCGGCGCCCGGCGCGAGTTCCACGAGGAAACCGGCCTGGTGCTGGACGGCGCGCTTGATCATCTCGCTGACCAGGACCACCTCTTCGACAACACGCGCGGCCGCGACCTGCACCGCAGGCGGCATTTTCACGCCCGCGTGCCACGAATCGAACGGGACGAGTGGGACCATTTCGAGATGACGCCGAACGACGGCGGTGCGCCGATCCGCTTCCGCCTGTTCTGGCTGGATCTCGATGCGCCCGTCGACCCGGCGGCATTCTATGAGGGCTTCGGCGCGCAGCTGCCGCTGTTGCGCCAGCGCGTGAGCGGGGGCTGACCATGGCAGACTACGACAGCATCGGCGTGATCGGCGGCGGCGCCTGGGGAACGGCGCTGGCCCTGTCGGCCGCCCGCGCCGGCCGCCGCGTCACCCTCTGGGCCCGCGACACCGCGCTTGTCGCGGAGCTGCGCACCCGGCAAAGCAACAGCGCCTACCTGCCAGGCATCACCTTCGATGAACGCCTCGAGGCAACGACAGATCTTGCGGCGGCGGCGGCCGCCAGTGCCCTGCTGCTGGTGACCCCGGCCCAGACCACCCGCAGCCTCGCCGCAAGCCTGCGACCGCATCTGCGGCCCGGCAGGCCGGTCGTCCTCTGCGCCAAGGGCATCGAGCGGGGCACGGGCCATCTCCTGTCCGAGATCCTCGCCGAAGAGGTTCCTGAGGCGCAGGCAGCGGTGCTCTCCGGCCCGAGCTTTGCCATGGACGTCGCGCGTGGGCTTCCCACGGCGGTGACCGTGGCCGCCCGCGACGGCGCCGTCGCCGACGGTCTCGCCCGGGCCCTCGCTTCCGCCAGTTTCCGCCCCTATGCCTCGACGGATCTCGTCGGCGTGCAGATTGGCGGGGCGCTGAAGAATGTCCTGGCGATTGCCTGCGGCGCGGTGGTCGGCCGCAAGCTCGGCGCCAGCGCCCAGGCAGCCCTGACGGCGCGCGGCTTTGCCGAGCTGACACGCCTTGGCACGGCGCTCGGCGCCCGGCCGGAAACGCTGACCGGGCTTTCGGGTCTGGGAGACCTCGTCCTCACCTGTTCCTCGGCGCAGTCGCGCAACTTCGCCTTCGGCCTGAAGCTCGGGGAAGGCCGTTCGCCGGGTGATCTGATCGCCAGCGGCGAGAAGCTGGCGGAAGGGGCCCACTCGGCCCGCATCGCCGTGGAGCTTGGACGCCGCCACAAGGTGATGCTCCCGCTCTGCGAGGCCGTTGCCGGCGTTCTCGACGGCCAGATGACCATCGACGAGGCCCTGACCGCGCTGATGAGCCGCCCGTTGCGGCGGGAGGCGAGCAGCGATTGAGTTCGCGGCCAAGGCCGCATAGGTTGCCTCGACCCGCCAACGCCGGAGACCCCCGCATGCTGTATGCCCTGATCTGCAAGGACAAGCCGAATTCCCTGCAACTCCGTCTCGACACCCGCCCCGCGCATGTGGACTTCCTGAAAGGTCTGGGCGACCGCCTGAAGGCCGCCGGCCCCTTCCTCGACGAGTCGGGTGCCATGACCGGCAGCCTCGTCATCATCGAGGCGGAGAGCCGTGACGCGGCTCTGGCCGTGTCGCAACAGGACCCCTATGCCCGTGCCGGCCTGTTCGAGAGCGTCGAGATCAAGGCCTGGAACTGGGTGATCAAGAACCCGGAGGCGAAGTAACGTGCGCTACTGGCTGATCAAGTCCGAGCCTGACGTCTGGTCCTGGGAGCAGCAGAAGGCCAAGGGAGCCGCCGGCGAGGAATGGACCGGCGTGCGCAACTATCTCGCCCGCAACAACATGCGGGCGATGCAGCTCGGCGACCGGGCCTTCTTCTACCACTCCAACATCGGCAAGGAGATCGTCGGCGTCGCCGAGGTCTGCAGCGGCATCGCGCCCGACAGCACCTCGGAGGACCCCCGCTGGGACTGCGTGCATTTCCGGGCCGTCTGCGACGTACCGCGGCCCGTCAGCCTGGCGGCCGTGAAGGCCGAGCCACGCCTTGCCCAGATGGCCCTGGTCACCTCCATGCGCCTGTCGGTGCAGCCGGTGACCGAGGAGGAATGGAAGGTCGTCTGCGAGATGGGCGGCCTCGACCCCAACGTCTGAGCGGACAAGCCCGTCGGCAGCCCCTGCAAGGCCGGGCCGATGGCGCTCCCTCTCGAACCCGAAAGGCCCTCTGGTGGCTGGCATAACCGATCCGAAGGACTTTATCCGCCGCAACACCGAGGTGCTGCCGGTTCCCCATGCGTCCGAGATCCGGTTGCATCTGGCGTCCGAGGCGATGGACCTCTGGCAGAAGACAGAGGACGAACTCGGCGAGATCGGCCTTCCGCCCCCGTTCTGGGCCTTTGCCTGGGCTGGCGGACAGGCGCTTGCCCGCTACATCCTCGACAATCCGGAGCTGGTCGCCGGCAAGCGCGTGCTGGACTTCGCCGCCGGCTCGGGTGTGGTTGCAATCGCGGCCCGCATGGCCGGCGCGCGCGAGGTGCTCGCCGTCGAGATCGACGCCTTCGCCATCGCCTCCATCGAGCTGAACGCCGCCCTGAACGGTGTCGAGGTCGCGACCCGCCTGGGTGACATCACCGGCGAGGCCCCGCCGGAGGTCGAGGTTCTGGTCTGCGGCGACGTCTTCTACGAGCTGCCGATGACGAAGCGGATCCTCGAGTGGCTTGGCCGGATGGATCCGGACCGAAGCACCATCCTCGTTGGCGATCCCGGCCGCTCCTACCTGCCGAAGGACCGGCTGGACCATCTGGCCACCTACACCGTGCCGGTGATCCGCAGCCTGGAGGATTCGGAAGTGAAAAGGACCAGCGTCTATCGCTACCGCGCCCCTGTGGAGCAACGGCCGCCAGCCTGACGCCTCCGACAACCAGCTCAAGCACCAATCCGGCTTGCACTTTGCGGGCCAAACCCGTCCAATGAAACCCTGTTCCGCCGGCGCCGCCTCAAGGCCCGGCCAACCGTCCGGGAGTTGTGAATGCCGATCGTCAACCGCCTTGCCGATCTCGCCGATGAAATCGCCGCCTGGCGCCGCGATTTCCATGAGAACCCGGAGGTGCTCTACGAAACCGTTCGCACGGGCGCCCGCGTGGCCGAGCTGCTGACGAGCTTCGGCGTCGACGAGGTGACCACAGGCATCGGCAGGACGGGTGTCGTCGGCGTCATCAAGGGCCGGAACGGCGGTGCCGGCAAGGTCATCGGCCTGCGCGCCGACATGGACGCCTTGCCGATCGAGGAAGCAACCGACCTGCCCTATGCCTCGAAGATCCCCGGCAAGATGCACGCCTGCGGCCACGACGGCCACACCTCGATGCTGCTGGGCGCGGCCAGGTACCTCGCCGAGACGCGCAACTTCGACGGCACCGTGATCGTCATCTTCCAGCCCGCCGAGGAAGGCGGGGCCGGAGCGCGGGCAATGATCGAAGACGGCCTGATGACCCGCTGGGCCATCGACGAAGTCTATGGCATGCACAACATGCCCGGCCTGCCGGTCGGCGAGTTCGCCATCCGCACCGGCCCGATCATGGCCGCGACCGACGAGTTCCGCATCGACATCTCCGGCCGCGGCGGCCATGCCGCCAAGCCGCAGGAGACCATCGACCCGATCATCATCGGCAGCCAGATCGTCAGCGCCCTGCAGACGATCGCCAGCCGCACGGTCAACCCGCTGGATTCGGTCGTCGTCTCGGTCACCGTCTTCGAGGCCGGCACCGCCTTCAATGTCATTCCGGAAACCGCAACCCTGCGCGGCACCATCCGCAGCCTGACGCCGGAAACCCGGGCGCTCGCCGAAGAGCGCCTGCGCCTGATCACCGGCTCCGTCTGCGCTGCCTTTGGCGCAACGGCGGAGATCCATTTCCGCCGCGGCTATCCGGTGACGTCCAACCACGAGGCGGAAACGGAGTTTGCCGCCAGCGTGGCCGAGGAGATCGCCGGCCCGGGACGCGTCAACCGCAAGGTCGAGCCGATGATGGGCGGCGAGGACTTTGCCTTCATGCTGCTGGAACGTCCGGGCGCCTACATCTTCGCCGGCAATGGCGACAGCGCCGGCCTGCACCACCCGCGCTACGACTTCAACGACGACCTCATCCCCGTCGGCAGCTCCTTCTGGGTCCGCCTCGCCGAACGCGCGTTGGAAAAGGCAGGCTGACACGCCGGGGTGAAGGCGTGTCGCGAGGTTGGCGTCCCTGTCCGTGTAGTTCCGACCAACAACGCTCGCCTTGAAAAAACCGGTCACAAATACTATGATCCTAGTAGCAACAGACAACGAGGCTTCCGAAAGGTCGCTGTTGCATGTGCACCTCTAGAGGTCGGTACACCACGGTAAGGCACACTCGTTCGGCGCAAACGCCATGAAAAAGGCTCCAATACGGAGCCTTTTTCATGTCTTCGGGATCTTTATCCCCTTGAAGTATGCCGTCTTTATCAACTGGTGCACTTTGAAGCGGCGCCTGATCCGGTCGAAGTCGATGTCTTTCCTGTATGCAGTTTTCACAACCAGTTCGACATCGTGGTGAGCGGAGCGACTTGGGAACAGATAGTAGATGATAAGGTCGTTGGGCCCGGATACGAGGTGCGGGCCCACAACCGCGAGGTTGGCAGCCTGATTTCTGTCCCTCATTTCCCATGTCGGGTGATTGTCCAGCACCATAGCGCTGCAAACTTCGGGCAGTCGAAGGGAAAAGGCGTAACGCGTCGCGCAAAACCTCCGTCGCAATCCTGCTTCATCGGTGAACGTCACGGGCTCGGGATTGCCTTCATGGCGACGGGAAAACACGTGCGACTGGTACGATATGCGAACGCGAACGTCCGCGCCGTTCTTGCCCTGCCCGCTCAGACAGACGGAGAGGGGCGCGAGATGCCCGAATGAGAATGTGTTCCCGTCAAACGTGAGGGTTGGAAAAGTGCCCCGAATAGCTGCCATCTGGTGTCGCAAGCAAACGGACGGACAAGTTTGCCCTGTTGGGTTCCGCCGATGCCCTTCCCCGGCGGCCCGCTGAGTTTACACGATTTTCGTGCAAACCCGTCAACCACAACCAGTAAACGGCTGATCGGCAGTCTGTTCCCGCGCGCATCCAGCTTGGGAAAAAAGCCCGGGCGCTCACGCACCCGGGCTCTTTTCATGTCAGGAGCAGGCTGATCAGTTCAGCTTGGCGGCATCGCCAAGGTTGATGATCTTGGTCTCGCCCGGGGCGTCGTCGACGCCGTCGTTGTCAGTGACGAGGATCATCTTGCCATCGGCGGTCACGGTGAAGCCTTCCGGCTTGTCGAGCAGCCAGCCATTGCCCTCGGCCAGCGCCGGCAGCAGGTCCAGCTTCACGGCCTTGGTCACCACCGGCAGCGTCTCGCCTGCCTTGGCCGGGGTCACGCCGGCCAGGTCGATGACGGTGATCTGCTTGAGCGCCGCCATCTCGCCGCCCTGGTTGTCACGCTCCAGCACGGCGAAGCGCTCGCCACCCAGATGCGTGATCTCCGACAGGCCGACCCAGCCACCGGCCGGGCTCTTGGCCTTGTCGAGCGGGTAGTGGACGAAGCCCCAGGACTTGTCCGCCGGGTTGTACAGCGCCAGCTTGACCATGCCCTTCGGGTCATCGCCCCACTCGCGCTGAACGGCGACGATCACCATCGTCTGGCCATCGCGTTCAAACTCGGCCACGCCCTCGAAGGCGAAGCGCTTGGACTGGGCGACGACCGCGTCCGGCAGGGCGATCTCCTCGAGCACCTTGCCGTTGGCATCCGTCTTCACCAGCAGATGCGGGATGCCTTCCTTTTCCGGGTTGCCCTCGCTGGCCAGCCAGAAGCCGCCATCCTTGGCAAGCGCAATGCCTTCCATATCGTACTTCTTGGGCGTGCCGCCGGTGATCGTCATGTGCGAAACGATCTCGACCGGCTGCCTGGACACATCGAGCGTGAAGATGCGGGCCTTGTCGTAGAAGCTGTCGGAGACCGCATAGACCTTGTTCGGGTCGGTCTTGTCGGCCACCAGTGCGGACAGGGCACCCCAGCCGATCGGGGCCTTGGTTTCCGGATCGGTCTTCGAGACGATGGTCGGATAGGCCGGCTTTGCGGCGCCGAACTCGTAGATGCCGATCTGGGCGCGCACCGGCGCTTCGGCGTCATCCACCTCGTTGGCCACGACGAACAGGTTGCGCGAGGGGATCACCAGCACGCCTTCCGGGCCGACGTGGGTCGGCAGCACCTGGACGAACTCCGGTGCAGCACCCGTGTCCTTGTAGACCGACACCATGTTGGCGCGTTCGGAATTGACGAAGAGATAGGCCTGACCGCCGAAGCTGCCGACCGTGACGCCTTCCGGCTCGGTGCCCTTGCGGGAGGCGCGCTTGGCCGGATAGTGGCCATGCGCCATGGCGATGTGCTCGAGCTGGTTGCCGCTGTCGAACAGGACCTCGCCCTTGGCGTTGAAGATGGTGAAGCCGCGCGAGCCACCGTCGTAGTCGCCTTCGTTGGCGGTGATGAAGCGGTTCGCGTCAAGCCAGGCAACCGCATCCGGCTCACGCAGCGCGTTTTCCAGGGTGCCGGAGGCCTCGGAGCTGACCGCCTTGGCAAGCGGAATGGCTTCGGCGCTGGCGGCACCGGCGGTGAAGTGGGTCGTCACCTTGCCCGCCGCGAGATCGATCAGGGCAATGTGGTTGTTTTCCTGCAGCGTCAGGGCCGCGACATTGGCGGCGTTGATCGAGACGAACTCCGGCTCCGGATCGTCGCCCGCAACGCTTGCCAGACCGGTCAGCGCGACGATGCGCGCGGCGTCGCAATTGGCCGGCTTGCCGTCTGCGTCCAGATCGAAGATGGCCAGATGCCCGGCCGGCATCTGCGGCAGCTTGCCGTCATTCAGCTCCTCGTCGCGCTCGTTCTCGACCGCAACGGCCAGGAACTTGCCGTCTGGCGAGATGGCGACGGAGTCCGGCTGACCCTTGACGTCACAGGTGGCGGCGATGGCACGGGAGGCCAGATCGACGACGGCGACATGACCCGACGGCTTCTGCTTGCTCTCGCTGGTGTTGACGCCAGCTAGGGCAAACTTGGGCGAGGTGGTGACGGACGTCGGCTCGCCGCCCATCTCCAGGCGACCAGCCGGCTTCGGCGCCGACGGGGTGGCGATGTCGACGAAACCGAGCGCCTTCGACGGGCTGTCGGTGAAGATCAGCGTCAGGCCGTCCTTGGTGGCGGTGATGATCTCGGCCGAGGTGTTCGTGGCCGGATCAACGCCCTCCGCCAGCGTCTTGTAGACCGGCAGGGTGGCGATGCGGTTGAAATAGGCGTCGGCGGCGTGCGACGTGCCGGCGGTCGCGGCGAGGATGCTGAGGCTTGCCAGAAGCTGGCTGCGCAGAGAACCCATGAATGCCTCCCAGAGCTAGGGCAGAACGAATGCGTGCGGACGCTAGTCGGGGGCTGTTGGCGACGGGATGACGGTTCGATGAAGTTTGGATGACAATAGGCCGCTGCGTCAGGTCCCCTTACCGGGTCCAGGCATCGCCGGAGCGACCGCAGGCCAGTTTCCATCACAAGCCGTCATCGGACTGCAACAGGTGCCGACCAAACTGGCGCAATCGCAGGAGTACGGGTCGACATCGGCCGGAAAACGGCGTTTCCTGCGGTTCACGCCTGCTGCGCGGTTCGCGCGCGCCCCTTCTCAACGGACATATCAGATGCAAATCGGCTTCGTTCGCTCGGCCGTCGTGCTTGGCCTTTTGGCCTGTGTCGGCCCCTTCGCGGTGGATCTTTACCTGCCGGCCCTGCCCCGGATCGCGGAAGACCTCGGCACCACGGTCGCCGCCGCCCAGTTCACCTTCACCGCCTACTTTCTCGCCTTCGGGGTCGCCCAGCTGGTCTATGGCCCGCTGGCGGACTGGGTCGGCCGCAAGCCGCCGATCTATGCCGGTCTTGTCATCTTCATCGCCGGATCGGTGGTCTGTGCCGTCGCGCCTGACATCATCTGGCTGACCGTGGGGCGGTTCGTGCAGGCGCTCGGTGCCGCGGCCGTGATGGTGATTCCGCGTGCGGTGGTGCGCGACCTGCACACGGGCGCCGACGCGACACGGCTGATGGCCTTGATCATGCTCGTCATCAGCATCTCGCCGATGCTCGCGCCCCTCACCGGCTCGGCCATCATCGCGGTGGGAAGCTGGCGGCTGATCTTCGTCGCGCTTGCGGTGGCCGCGCTCGTGGCGATGGCGCTGACCGCCCTGCAGCTGCCGGAGACCCTGACCCCGGACAAGCGTGTTCCAATGCGTGCCGGCGCGATGCTGCGCGGGTGCGGCGCATTGCTGCGCGACGGCCGTTTCCTCGGCCTGACCTTCATCGGTGGCTTCGGCATGGCGAGCTTCTTCGTGTTCATCGCCTCCGCTGCCTTCGTCTACACCGCCCATTATGGCCTGTCGCCCACGGGCTTCAGCCTCGCCTTCGCGCTCAACGCCATCGGTTTCTTTGCGACGTCGCAGCTTGCCGCGGGGATGGGCAAACGCTTCGGCATGGCCCGCGCGGCCTTCTTCGCTGTTCTTGGCTTTGCCGTCTCGGCCTGCCTGCTGGTGGTCCTGGTGGCGCTGGGGAACGACAGCCTCTGGCTGGTGATGGCGCTGCTCTTCCTTGCCAACGCCTTCATGGGTCTCGTCATTGCCCCGACCATGGTGATGGCGCTCGATGAGCATGGCGACAATGCCGGCCTCGCCTCGTCGCTGGGCGGCACGCTGCAGATGGTGGCAGGCGGCCTGATGATCGTCGTCAGCGGCCCGTTCTTTGATGGCACGGTGCTGCCGATGGTCGGGGCCATTGCCGTCTGCTCCCTGCTGTCTCTTCTCGCCGCCGCCCTGACGCTCGGTCCCGACCTGCGTCGGAGCGTCCCTGCCTGAGCGCCACCGCCTGCCGCACTGCGCAATGAAATGTTGACAAGACGGGTGTTCCCGGTCACAACCTTGCCCGGTCTCGGACTGGGAAGACGACTGATGGGCATCCGGCACACTGCCGACATGACGGGCATGATGACGATGGCAACCGCCGTCGCCGCCCGCGCTCGCACGCTCGTCACCGCCACCAAACTCACCAAGACGACCACCAAAACTACCCGTTGAAGGTGCCTCTCGTCCCGTGCTCCCCCGGGATGGCGGGGCGCCAGAGAGCCAGGCGGTCGTGATGTGTCACGGCGCCGGGTCTCGGGGAGACGGATGAGGAACTGATCATGGGTTACAAGGTTGCGATTGTCGGTGCCACGGGCAATGTGGGCCGCGAAATGCTGGACATCCTGGCCGAGCGCGGCTTCCCGGCAGATGAGGTCGTCGCCCTCGCCTCGCGCCGGTCGCAGGGGACGGAAGTCTCCTTCGGCGACCGCACGCTGAAGGTCCAGGCCCTCGAGAACTACGACTTCTCCGACACCGACATCTGCCTCATGTCCGCCGGTGGCAACGTTGCCAAGGAATGGGCGCCGAAGATCGGGGCGCAGGGCTGTGTCGTCATCGACAACTCCTCCGCCTGGCGCTACGACGCGGACGTGCCGCTGATCGTTCCGGAAGTCAACGCCGACGCCATAACCGGCTTCTCCCGCAAGAACATCATCGCCAATCCGAACTGCTCCACCGCCCAGCTCGTTGTCGCCCTGAAGCCGCTGCATGATGCAGCCGGCATCCGCCGCGTGGTCGTCTCCACCTACCAGTCCGTCTCCGGCGCCGGCAAGGAGGCGATGGAGGAGCTGTTCAACCAGACCCGCGCGATCTTCGTCAACGATCCGGTCGAGAACACCAAGTTCACCAAGCGCATCGCCTTCAACCTCATTCCCCACATCGACGTCTTCATGGAGGACGGCTACACCAAGGAAGAGTGGAAGGTGATGGCCGAAACCAAGAAGATCCTCGACCCGAAGATCAAGCTGACCTGCACCGCCGTCCGCGTGCCGGTGTTCATCAGCCACTCGGAGAGCGTCAACATCGAGTTCGAGCGTCCGATCACCGCCGACGAGGCCCGCGACATCCTGCGCGAGGCCCCGGGCTGCCTCGTGATCGACAAGCGCGAGGACGGCGGCTACATCACGCCTTACGAGACCGCCGGTGAAGACGCCACCTACATCTCCCGTATCCGCGAAGACGCGACCGTCGAGAACGGCCTCAACATCTGGGTGGTCGCCGACAACCTGCGCAAGGGTGCCGCCCTCAACGCGATCCAGATCGCCGAGGTGCTGGTCAACCGCCGCCTGCTGACCCCGAAGAAGCAGGCTGCCTGATCCCCCGCGATCTCAACACCAGACTGCCATCCCGGGGCCCAGCGCCCCGGGATTTTTCTTTCAGCCCGCCTTTCCTCACGCCAGGTCCTGCCATGACATCGCCCCGCACCTTTGCCGGCTTTGCAGCCGCTCATCCCGAAGCCCGCTTCTCCGACTGGCTGGTTGCGCAAGCGGGCGACCGATGGGACCGGGCCTGCGGCCATCCTTTCACTGTCGCGATCGGCGACGGCTCGATGCCGGAGGCGGCCTATGTCCGCTACCTCATCGAGGACTACACGTTCATCACCGATCTCGCCTCGGTGCTGGGCTATCTCGTGGCCAAGGCGCCGGACATGGCGGCAAAGCGGCGGCTTGCCGGTTTTCTGGCGCTGCTGACTTCCGAGGAAAATGACTATTTCCTGCGGTCCCTTGCAGCGCTCGGTGTGCCAGAGGCAGCCTATGCCACGGCCGCGCAGGGACCGGTCACCCGCGCCTTCGCCGCGCTTCTCCTCGACAGCGCCGGCAAGGGCACCTATGCCGAGGGCCTTGCCTGCCTGCTCTGCGCCGAATGGGTCTATCTCACCTGGGGCGAGCGCGAGGCGGCCCACCCGCGGCCCGATGCCTTCTGGCTGGCGGAATGGATCGACCTGCATGCCGGACCGGGCTTTTCAGGTTTCGTCGGCTGGCTGCGCGAGGAAATGGACCGGGTTGGTCCGGCCCTGTCCGAAGCTGAACAGGCCCGTGTTTCCGCCATTTTCTCTCGCATGTGCGAACTCGAATTCGCTTTCTTTGAAGCCGCCTGGACTGGTAAGCCTGTGGTTCCCGCCTGAATCCGGGTCCGGCGCAGCCGCGCCCGGGGCCGGCACCTTTCCAGCCCCTGCGGCGGCCAAGGCCGCCGGGCCGGCACGCCCCCCGAGGCCGGCTGCAGCCCGATGTGTGGTCATGTTCGTCTATGAGATTGCGGCTCTGGCCGCCGCCGCCCTGTGGGCCATCACCGGCCTTGTCGCCACGACCCCGTCCCAGCATCTGGGCGCCATCGCCTTCAACCGCTATCGCATGCTGATGGTCTTTGCGGTGCTGGCGATCTATGTCACCGCCGTGCCTGGCTGGGGGTCGATCGGCGGCGATCATCTCCTGCCGCTGATCCTGTCGGGCTTCATCGGCATCTTTCTCGGCGACACGGCCCTGTTCCTGGCGCTGAACCGGCTCGGCCCGCGCCGCACGGCCATGCTGTTCTCGCTCAATGCGCCCATTTCCGCGCTGCTCGGCTGGATCCTGCTGGGCGAGACCCTGTCCGGCCAGGCGCTGGCCGGGGTCCTGATCGCCTTTGCCGGCGTCATCCTGGCCATCGGCTTCGGCAAGCGCCGGTCGCAGCTGCACCAGTGGGAGGCGATCAAGGGACCGCTCTGGATTGGCCTCGTCCTGGGTCTGGCTGCTGCCCTGTCGCAGTCCGTCGGCTCGCTCATTGCCCGCCCCATCATGGAAGCGGGCGTGGACCCGGTCGCGGCCTCGGCCCTGCGCATCGGCGTGGCAGCCTTCGGCCTGACGCTGATCGCGGCCCTTCCGTCTCCGCTCGTCAAGGCGCAGAACCCGATGACGCCCGGCGTGGCGCTTGGCGTCGCCGTCACCGGCATCATGGGCATGGGCATCGGCATGACGCTCATCCTCTTCGCCCTGTCCGGCGGCGAGGTCGGCATCATTTCCACCCTGTCGGCAACCACACCCGCCATCCAGCTGCCGCTTCTGTGGGCCCGCACCCGGGAATGCCCGGCGCTCGGGGCATGGATCGGCGCGGCCCTGGTGGTCATCGGCTGCGCCCTGATCTTCGGCGTGTGACCCTGCCGCCGGGACGGCCAACGCCGGCCACACGGATTATTGCATACACTTGCATACAAAAGTGAGCCATGCGATAAC
The DNA here is from genome assembly GCF_009915765.1 of Pannonibacter sp. XCT-53. Classification (NCBI taxonomy): domain Bacteria; kingdom Pseudomonadati; phylum Pseudomonadota; class Alphaproteobacteria; order Hyphomicrobiales; family Stappiaceae; genus Pannonibacter; species Pannonibacter tanglangensis. The sequence goes on along the minus strand of NZ_JAABLQ010000004.1, from coordinate 124,414 downwards.
AGGCCCTCCTGACAGGGAACCCCGCGCATGGACCTGCTTGCCCTTCTTCTGCCGGATCAGCTGCCGGTCTGGTCCTCGCTTGTGCTCATCCTCGCCAGCTTTTTCACCTCGGCCCTGACGGCTGCAGTGGGCCTTGGCGGCGGCGTGGCGCTGCTGGCGTTGATGGCAAACCTCATGCCGCTGGCCGCCCTCGTTCCTGTGCATGGGCTGGTGCAGCTCGGCTCCAATGCCGGCCGCGCCATCGTGCTCGTCCGGCACATCGCCTGGGACCTCATGGCCTGGTTTGCCACCGGCGCTGTTCTGGGCGCCCTGGTCGGCGGGCAGATCGCCATCACCCTGCCGGAAACCTGGCTCAATGTCGGGATCGGGCTGTTCCTGCTCTGGACGGTCTGGGGCCGTGCGCCGCGCTATCGCCGCACGCCGAAACCCGCGATCGCCATCGCCGGGTTCGTCTCGACGGTGCTCAGCATGTTCTTCGGTGCGGCCGGACCGATCGGCGGCGCGGTGCTGTCGGGTCTCGACATGTCCCGCCAGAGCTTCGTTGCCACACAGGCCGCGACCGCGCTGACCATGCATGTGCTGAAGATCCTGGTCTTCGGGCTCCTCGGCTTTGCCTTTGCGCCCTGGGCGGGCCTCATCGCGCTGATGATCATCAGCGGCCTTCTCGGCACACTCGCGGGAACCCGGGTGCTCGGCCGGATGCCGGAGGCACGATTTCGCATTGCATTCCGCTGGGTAATGACCCTTCTTGCCGCAAATCTCCTCTGGCGGCCCGTCGGCGAACTCCTTAATCTGTAAGGAAGTTTCTATGACTGGACAGGAATATGCCGATTACAGCCGCGGCCATCGAAACCGCCTATGACCGCATCACGCCGCACATTCGTGTCACGCCGCTCCTGCAGCTGCGCCGGGGCGACTTCGGTCTGCCGTTCGCCGCATCCCTGAAGCTGGAATCGCTGCAGCACAGCGGCTCGTTCAAGGCCCGCGGAGCCTTCAATGCGCTGCTCAGCCAGGAGGTGCCGCTGGTCGGGGTCACGGCGGCCTCGGGCGGCAACCACGGCGCTGCGGTCGCCTACGCAGCCCGGGCGCTCGGCATTCCCGCCCGCATCTTCGTGCCGGAGATCTCCACGCCGGCGAAGATCGCCCGCATCCGCGCCTACGGGGCGGATGTCTCGGTGGTCGGCAAGACCTACGCCGAGGCGCGCCGCGCCTGCGAGGCCTGGCGGGACGAGACGGGCGCCCTCGACATCCACGCCTATGACGCAGAGCCCACCATCGTCGGCCAGGGCACCCTCGCCCTCGAATGGGAGGGCCAGGCGCGCGGCCTCGACACGCTTTTCATCGCCGTTGGCGGCGGCGGGCTCATTTCCGGCATTGCCACGTGGTTCGCCGGCAAGACGCGGATCATCGGCGTCGAGCCGGTCAGCTGCCCGTCCCTGTCGGCAGCCCTCTCGGCCGGCGGCCCGATCGACGTGGAGGTCGGTGGCGTGGCAGCCGACAGCCTCGGCGCCCGCCGCTGCGGCGAACTGGTCTACGACATCTGCCGCATGGCAGTGGACGACGTGATCCTCGTCGAGGACGAGGAGATCCGTGATGCCCAGCGACGCCTCTGGCGCGAAGCCCAGATCGTGGCCGAGCCGGGCGGTGCCGCAGCCCTCGCCGCTCTCACCGGCGGTCGCTACACGCCGCAGCGGGGCGAAAGGGTCGGCATTCTCGTCTGCGGCGGCAACGCCGACCTGACGGCGCTGGTGCCGCCCCGGCTGGCGACGCTTGCCTGATCCCTGCCGCCCTCCGGCCAGCCTTCACTTGACGTTTCTGCGCAGCTTGCTTGAGCAAACGCCACGCGGCCCGGCTTGAAAAGACCGGCCCGAGCCGCTACCGCATGATCAGCATTCCACACAAGAGCGGGACGGGAACATCCATGGCCACCCACAAGCTGCTTCTCCTGCCGGGCGACGGCATCGGTCCGGAAATCATGACCGAGGTGAAGAAGATCATCGCCTGGTTCAACGCACGCGGCGGCGATACCTTCGAGACCGATCAGGGCCTCGTTGGCGGCTCGGCCTATGACGCCCATGGCAAGTCCATTTCCGAGGCCGACATGGCCAAGGCGATGGCCGCCGATGCGGTCATCTTCGGCGCCGTGGGCGGTCCGAAGTGGGACAAGGTGCCTTACGACGTGCGCCCGGAAGCCGGTCTCCTGCGCCTGCGCAAGGACATGCAGCTCTTCGCCAACCTGCGCCCGGCGATCTGCTATCCGGCGCTGGCCGATGCCTCGTCGCTGAAGCGCGAGATCATCGAAGGCCTCGACATCCTGATCGTGCGCGAGCTGACCGGCGGCGTCTATTTCGGTGAGCCGAAGGAGATCATCGATCTGCCGAACGGCCAGAAGCGCGGCATCGACACCCAGGTCTATGACACCTACGAGATCGAGCGCATCGCCGCCGTCGCCTTCGAGCTGGCCCGCACCCGCCGCAACGAAGTCTGCTCGATGGAAAAGCGCAACGTCATGAAGTCCGGCGTGCTCTGGAACGACGTTGTCACCGCCACCCACGCCGCCCGTTTCTCCGACGTCAAGCTCAGCCACATGCTGGCCGACGCCGGCGGCATGCAGCTGGTGCGCTGGCCGAAGCAGTTCGACGTCATCGTCACCGACAACCTGTTCGGCGACATGCTGTCGGACGTCGCCGCGATGCTGACCGGCTCGCTCGGCATGCTGCCCTCCGCCTCGCTCGGCGCGCCGGATGCAGCAACGGGCAAGCGCAAGGCGCTCTACGAGCCGGTGCATGGCTCGGCCCCGGACATCGCCGGCACGGGTGCCGCCAACCCGATCGCCATGATCGCCTCCTTCGCCATGTGCCTGCGCTATTCCTTCGAGAAGGTCGCCGAGGCTGACCTGCTCGACCGCGCCATCTCGGCGACGCTCGACAAGGGCCTGCGCACGAAGGACATCGCCTCGGAAGGCTCGACCGTCATCGGCACCAGCCAGATGGGCGACGCCATCGTGGCCGAACTGAACGCCCTGAGCGCCTGACCCGGGACATTGCCGACGATCTCGAAGGCCGCAGCTTGCATCCCGCAGGCTGCGGCCTTATCCGTTCCGGCGAGAACAGGCCGCCAAGGCTGACGATGGCACAGGAGCCTCCCATGACCGATCCGCTCAAGCGCTTTTTCGGCACCTGGATCTTCGACCGGGACGAAAGCGAATTCGACCAGGGCGAGCTGCCGCAGAGCGCCACCCTGACCATCGAGGATGCCTTCGGCACCCTCAAGTTCACCATGACCAGCGTTGCCGCCGATGGCAGCAGCCAGACCGACAGTTTCGTCGCCCTGCCGAACGGAGGCGAGACCAGGCTTGGCAAGAGCGGGCTGGCCGACGCCATGCGGCACGGGCTGCGCGGTGACAACAACCTCGTCAGCGAGGCCCTGCGCGGGGGCGTGCCGATCATGGTCGCCGACCGCGAGCTGTCGCCCGACGGCCGCACCCTCACCGTCACCCAGACGGTCCATGTCACGGAGACCGAGAGCTTCGTCAACACGGCCATCTACCACAAGGCGCAATAGGCAGCCGTACCTCACCTTGCGGAAGCGACACGATGTGTATAGATTTGGATGATCATACACATCGCGGGGAGCGCGCCATGCGCACCAACATCGACATCGACGACGACCTCATGACCAAGGCGATGGCTGCGACCGGCCTGACCACGAAGAAGGCCGTCGTCGAGGAAGCCCTGCGCCGCCTCGTCAAGGACGAGGAGCTTCGGGCCGTGATCCGCAATTCCGCGGGCATCGGCTGGGAAGGCGATCTCGACGAGATGCGCGATGGCTGGGGACCACCAGAAGATTTGCCTGAGCTTCTGGACAATGACCGTCTGAAGCCCGACGCAGCATGATCGTGGTCGACAGTTCGGTCTGGATCGATCATTTCGCTGGCAGATCACAGGAACCTGCTGTCCAGATCCTTCGCACGATCCGTGCACCGCGTCAGATTTTGGTGGGTGACATCATCCTGCTCGAGGTGTTGCGAGGCGCAAGAGACGAACGCCATGCGACGGCCTTGGCGAGCGTCCTCGAAAGTTTCTCCGTAACGTCCATGCTCACGCCGAACCTGGCCTATCTTGCGGCGCGATACTATCGGGACTTGCGTGCCAAGGGCCTCACGATCCGGAAATTCCCGGACCTCGTGATTGCAGCGTTCTGTCTTGCAAATGACCATCGGCTGCTGACGCGCGACCGCGACTTTCAGCCCTTCGCCACCCATTTCGGCCTGCGCTTGATGTAGCCTTGCCCCGACCGGCCCCGCCCAGTCCCGGCACAAGGCCGGGACGGCACGACAAGATTGCAGACCGGGAACAGGCCCGAAAGCCCGCCCGCTCCGGCACAACGCAGCGCGGAGGCCTTGCCCGCGTGCCTCCGGTGACAGCCGGCCAGGTCAGCCCCCTCACGCCGCTTCCGCGCCGCGTTCGCCGACGATCCGCACCACATCGGCCATGATGTCGGTCAGCTGGAAGTCCTTCGGCGTGTAGACGGCGGCCACGCCCATCGCCTTCAGCGCGCGGGCGTCCTCGTCCGGAATGATGCCGCCGACCACCACCGGCACATCGCCGATGCCGGCCGCGCGCAGGCGCTCCATCACATCGCGGACCAGCGCCAGATGCGACCCGGAGAGGATCGAAAGGCCGATGACATGCACGCCCTCCTCGAGCGCCGCATTGACGATCTGCGCCGGGGTCAGCCGGATGCCTTCGTAGACCACCTCCATGCCGCAGTCGCGCGCCCGCACGGCGATCTGTTCCGCGCCGTTGGAGTGGCCATCCAGACCGGGCTTGCCGACGAGGAACTTGAGCCGCCGGCCCAGGGTGCGCGAGACGGCCTCGACGCTCGCCCGGACCGCGTCCAGATCGCCCGCATCGTCCCGGGCAGCCCGGCCGACGCCTGTCGGCGCCCGGTATTCGCCGAAGACCTCGCGCAGCGCCGCCCCCCATTCGCCGGTGGTCACCCCGGCCTTGGCTGCGGCAATCGATGGCTCCATGATGTTGCGACCTTCGCGGGCGGCCGCCTTGAGGGCCGCGATCGCGGCCTCCACGGCCACCCCGTCGCGCGCGGCGCGCCAGGCTTTGATCCGCTCGATCGCCTCGTCTTCCACATGCTCCGGCACGGTGAGGATGCCGCCATCCTCACCGGTGGCGAGCGGCGAGGGCTCGCTTTCGGTCCAGCGGTTGACGCCGACGACGATCTGCTCGCCGCTTTCGATGGCCGCGAGGCGGCGGGTGTTCGATTCCACCAGCTTCTGCTTCATGTAGGAGGACTCGACGGCCGCCACCGCGCCGCCCATGGCGTCGATCCGGGCAAGCTCGGCGCGCGCCTCCGCCTTCAGCTCCTCCACCTTGGCGGTGATCACCGAGGATCCGTCGAAGATGTCGTCGAACTCGAGCAGGTCCGTCTCGTAGGCCAGGATCTGCTGCATGCGCAGCGACCATTGCTGGTCGAACGGCCGCGGCAGGCCGAGCGCCTCGTTCCAGGCCGGCAGCTGCACGGCGCGCGCGCGGGCGTTCTTGGACAGGACCACGGCCAGCATCTCGATCAGGATGCGGTAGACGTTGTTCTCCGGCTGCGGTTCCGTCAGGCCAAGGGAGTTGACCTGCACGCCGTAGCGGAAGCGGCGATAGCGCTCGTCGGTGATGCCGTAGCGGTCCCGGCAGATCTCGTCCCACAGCTCGGTGAAGGCGCGCATCTTGCAAAGCTCGGTGATGAAGCGCATGCCCGCATTGACGAAGAACGAGATGCGCCCCACCGCCTGCGGAAACTCCGCTTCGGGGATCGCCCCGCTGGCCTTCATGCCGTCGAGGATCGCCACCGCCGTCGCCAGTGCGAAGGACAGCTCCTGCACCGGCGTCGCCCCGGCCTCCTGCAGGTGGTAGGAACACACGTTCATCGGGTTCCACTTCGGCATTTCGCCGTAGGTCCAGGCGATCACGTCGCCGGTCAGCCGCAGCGACGGCGCGGGCGGGAACACATAGGTTCCGCGCGACAGGTATTCCTTGATGATGTCGTTCTGCGTCGTGCCGGCCAGAAGCTTGCGGTCCGCGCCCTGCTCGTCGGCCGCCGCGACATACAGCGCCAGCAGCCAGGGCGCGGTGGCGTTGATGGTCATCGACGTGTTCATCTTCTCGAGCGGGATCTCGTTGAACAGCGTCCGCATGTCGCCGAGATGCGAGACCGGCACGCCGACCTTGCCCACCTCGCCCCGTGCCAGCATGTGGTCCGGGTCATATCCCGTCTGGGTCGGCAGGTCGAAGGCGATCGACAGGCCCGTCTGCCCCTTGGCGAGATTGGTGCGGTACAGCTTGTTCGACTCGGCCGCCGTGGAATGTCCCGCATAGGTGCGGAAGATCCACGGCTGGTCGCGCCGGCGCGGGGCCTCGGACGATCCGGCACTGGCACCCTTGTTCGCGCTGTCTGTCATGTCTCACTCCTCCTCGCCTGCGCATGCGTGAGCGGCCCGCGCAGGGCTCCCGTATGTGCGATGCAAAATCGACCTGCGACCCAAATTCAAGTTACGCAATAGTCGTATAGATCGGAAGCGTTTCCGGATTGATAGTTGCGCAAAAGGGGTATTCTGGCCAGACTGGGCTGCTGCGTCGCAACAGGCACAGCCCTCACCGGGGCCGGAACCGGCAGTACAGGAACGGTGCCCGCGTCAATGGCGGGCGAATTGTTCAACCTGGTCAGACGGATGGGTCCTGCGGACCCGGCACAGGGAGGGGAAGGAACACAGATGAGCGCGGCACTTCGGGCGAATGACAACCGGCAGACGGGAGATGCTCCGTTGAAGGACCTTTACGAGATTGGTGAAATCCCGCCTCTCGGCCACGTGCCGAAGAACATGTATGCCTGGACCATCCGCAAGGAACGCCATGGCGCGCCCGAGGATGCGATGAAGGTGGAGGTCGTGCCCACCTGGGAACTCGACAGCCACGAGGTGCTCGTGCTCGTCATGGCCGCCGGCGTCAACTACAACGGCGTCTGGGCCGCGCTCGGCGAACCGATCTCGGTCTTCAACAACCACTCCTGCCCCTATCACGTCGTTGGCTCCGATGCGGCCGGCATCGTCTGGGCCGTCGGGTCCAAGGTGAAGCGCTGGAAGGTCGGTGACGAGGTCGTCGTCCATTGCAACCAGGACGATGGCGACGACGAGGAATGCAATGGCGGCGATCCGATGTTCTCGCCGACCCAGCGGATCTGGGGCTTCGAGACCCCCGATGGCTCCTTCTCGCAATTCTGCCGCGTGCAGTCGCAGCAGCTGATGCCGCGTCCCCGGCACCTGACGTGGGAGGAGTCGGCCTGCTACACGCTGACGCTGGCGACCGCCTACCGCATGCTGTTCGGTCATGCGCCGCATCAGCTGCGTCCGGGCCAGAACGTGCTGGTCTGGGGCGCCTCGGGCGGACTCGGCGTGTTCGGCATCCAGCTGGCGGCCGCCGCCGGCGCCAATGCCATTGGCGTCATCTCCGACGAGGACAAGCGTGACTATGTCATGTCCCTCGGCGCCAAGGGCGTCATCAACCGCAAGCATTTCAACTGCTGGGGCCAGCTGCCCAAGGTCAACTCGCCCGAGTTCACCACGTGGACCCAGGAAGCCCGCAAGTTCGGCAAGGCAATCTGGGACATCACCGGCAAGGGCCATGACGTCGACATGGTGTTCGAGCACCCGGGCGAGCAGACCTTCCCGGTCTCCTGTCTGGTGGTGAAACGCGGCGGCATGGTCGTGTTCTGCGCCGGCACCACCGGCTTCAACCTGACCTTCGACGCCCGCTACGTCTGGCAGCGGCAGAAGCGCATCCAGGGCTCGCACTTCGCCCACCTCAAGCAGGCGTCCGAGGCGAACAAGTTCGTCATCGACCGTCGCATCGACCCCTGCATGTCGGAGGTCTTCCCCTGGGACCAGATCCCGAAGGCGCATACCAAGATGTGGAAGAACCAGCACGCCCCCGGCAACATGGCCGTTCTGGTCAGCTCGCCGGTGCCGGGACTGCGCACCTATGAGGATGCGGTGGAGGCCGGTCGCCGCTGAGATCGCCGCCGGCCGCTTGCCAGAGCGGCCCCGGTTTCCCCTGCCGGTCGCCTGCCAGAGCGGCCCCGGTGTCCTCTTGCCGGCCGCTTGCCAGAGCGGCCCCTGTCTTCTCTTGCCGGCCGCTTGCCAGAGCGGCCCCTGTCTTCTCTTGCCGGCCGCTCGCCAGAGCGGCTGGCCGGTTCAGGTCATTGCGAACATGCGCACCTGTTTCGAGAAATGCGAGTGCCGTAGGCCGAACAGGTGATGCAGGATGCTGTCCACATCCTCCGGGTAGAACGGCTTGCGCAGGAAGGCCTTGGCCTTCACCCGTTCGGCCGCCTGGTCGAGCGTGGTGTTGTACTCGGTCGACATCAGGATCACGTCGGAGGCGCGGGTCATGCCCGCAAGCCGCTCGGCCAGCTCCAGACCGGTCATGTTCGGCATGTTGAAGTCGGTGAAGATCACCCGGTAAGCCTTCTCGCTGACGCGCTTGATGGCTGCGTCGCCATCCTCCGCCTCCACGATGTTCAGCTTGAAGATCGAGCGTTCCAGAACCTTCTTGACGATGCGCCGGACCGTGGCGGAATCATCCACCACCAGCACGTCGAAGGGAATGTTGATCGTCTCGAAGACCTCAACCACATGGCGCACCTGGCTGGCGCTGAAAGGTTTGGTCAGGAAGTCGTAGGCGCCGAAGGACTTGAGCTTCTTCTCCGCATCCTCGGCAAGTCCATCCGACATGGAGACTGCGAAAGTCTTCGAGCCCATGACGTGAATGGCAGCCATCACCTCGACGCCGTTCAGTTGCGGCATGTTGATGTCGAGAAAGGCGATATCGAATGACTGTCGACTGAGATTTTCGACGGCATCCTTGCCATTCTCGGCCATGGTAATATTGAAGTTGCGGCCCGTTGCGAGAAGGGCCTTTTCGATGAACTTCCGGACAGTTCCAGAGTCATCGGCAATGATCACCTTGATAGGCTTTTCGGCCGACTCGTCGGACACGCTGGTCTGTTCCCCTGGTTTTTGCTGTTGTGATGAACGCTATACGAAACATCGGTAAAGAATTGCTCAATCTCGCGTAATTTTACTGATATCAGCTGTCAAGACTCGCAATCGATTTCAGTACCCCTGCGTCACAATTTGCAACCAGGGCTGCTCAAGGTCCACCTTTCACACCCGCAACCGGCCTTGCCGACATCTGCGTCATGCAAGGCAGACCAGCGCGACCGAGGTGCAGACGAGGCCCCGAAACGCCCGCGCAAGGGGGGACGCATGTGCCTGATGCCGCACCGCACTGCCTCGGACCAAGACAACGGACGGCGAAACGGGTCTAATGGCCGCCTGATTCGGCAGGCTGGGGCACAGCAGGAAAGTTCCATACATGATGAAGACCTTCACCCGACATCTCGCGCGGCCGGGCCGCCTGCTCGCAGGCGCCATGCTGGGCGTTGCGCTGGCCACCGTGGCAGGCTGCCAGAGCGACAAGCCCGTCGAGCTGCCGCCCTTCTACCGGGATCTGGCCCGGGTGAATGCCACCGTCGATGCGCAGTCGGCCCTGCAGATGATCAACCAGTACCGCCAGAACAACGGTCTTCGGCCGCTGACGCTGGACCCGACGCTGATGTCGATCGCCCAGTCGCAGGCCCGCACCATTGCCTCGGCTGACAACATCCGCGCCTCGCTGGAGCCGCAGAACCAGCTCAAGACCCGGCTGGACGCCATCGGCGAGACCAAGACCTACGCGGTCGAGAATGTCAGCGCCGGCTATCGGACGCTCGCCGAAGCCTTCTCCGGCTGGCGCGAATCGCAGAGCCACAACCGCGTGATGCTCGACGCCCAGTCGACGCGCATGGGCATTGCCACCCACTACGCGCCCAACTCGAAGTACAAGGTGTTCTGGAGCCTCGTGCTGGCCTCTCAGCCCCAGTAAGACAGGCCCGACACTGCATCGGCGCGGGGCCTCCGGCGCCGCGGTTGCCTATTCGGCAGCAGCCACCGGCAGGATCTGTGCGTCGGTGGCACAGGGCTCGAACTTGCCGCTGACACGGTCCATGATCCTGAGCTCACCGGACCCGATGTCGAACCAGGCACCATGCAGCGCCAGTTCGCCGCTGCGCAGCAGCGTGTCGACGAACGGGAATGTGGCGAGATTCTTGAGTGACTGGCGCACGCCGGCATATTCCATCGCCAGCTGCGGATCGTCGAGCCTGTCGATCGGCATGCAGGCCATGGCGATGGCCGCCGGTTCCAGGAGCTTGATCCAGCGGCCGATGAAGGCCCCGGTCGCCAGCGGCGCGTTGGCGTTCTCGCGGAAGGCATGGACGCCGCCGCACTTGGCGTGTCCCATCACCACGATGTGCTTCACCTTGAGCACCCGCACGGCATATTCAAGCGCCGCGCTGGTGCCATGCTGGCCGTCGGTCTCCTCGTAGGGGGGAACCAGGTTGGCCACGTTGCGCACGACGAAGAGTTCTCCCGGCCCTGCATGGAACACGCCTTCGGGGGTCACACGGCTGTCGCAGCAGGAAATGACCATCACATCCGGCCGCTGGCCATAGATCGCCAGCTGTTCCTGCGCCTCGCGATGCCGGATGGACCCCTTGGTGAGATAGCGGCCATAGCCGGCCACGAGATGCTTGGGGAAGTCGTTTGCCACGATCTGCCGCTCCTGTGCTGCGAGGACCGCTGACCATGGAAAGTCCGGAGGGTCGCGAGCCGGGTTGCGGACAGGGACAGGCTGGGGAGGCGGCCGGTCCCGGAGTACCGGGCCAAGTATAGGCCAGCCCCGGCGACGGCAACAGTCCGGCCGCAGGGGCTAGGGGTTTTCCCTTATGCGGCCGCATCGCAGGCCGCGGTCATTCCGCATCGCAGGCCGGAGGTCGCGCGGCTCAGAAGCGCTCCGCACGCATCACGTCGCAATCGGTCACGCTGACCACGCCGATGTGATGCGCCACCAGCGGCATCGCCCGCTTCAGCAGGGTGTCCAGCCGCTCTTCCTTGAGGATGCAGATGAAGGCGACCATCCCGCCGGCACGCGACACCTGGCCCTCGCGGCTCCAGACGCCGGACCGGCCGCTGCCGCCCAGCACGGGCAGGATGGTGAAGCCGGTGACGCCGGCTGCCACGAGCGCTTCCGTCAGGCGACGTTCCATCGGGGCCTCGATGATGATCTCGACCCGCTTGGCCTTGTGCATCTCCATGTCGTTATCCTCCCACCGCCGCTGCTGCGAGCGCCATATAGACCGGGATACCCAAAGTCAGGTTGAAGGGGAAGGTGATCCCCAGCGAGGCTGACAGATAGACCGAGGGGTTCGCCTCGGGCAGCGCGACACGCATGGCGGCCGGAACGGCGATGTAGGAGGCGGAGGCGCAGAGCGTCATCATCAGCACCGTTCCGCCCTCCGACAGGCCCAGCGCGAGCGCGGCCCCGAGACCGGAGACGGCCCCGATCAGCGGCATCAGGATGCCGAAGGCGACGAGCCCCGTGCTGAGCACGCCCCGGGCGGCGCGCAGGCCGCGACCGGCAACGAGGCCCATGTCGAGCAGGAACAGGCACAGCACGCCCTTGAAGGGCGCCACGATGAAGCTCTCGATCTCGCTCAGGCCCTTCTGCCCGGTGATCATGCCGATGAAGAACGAGCCCACCAGCAGCACGATCGAGCCGTTGAGGAGGATTTCCCGCATCAGGCCACCGTCGTGGCGGGCCTCGTCGGTGCTGCCGGGTTTGGCGCGGGCCGCAAGCCACAACGCCGACAGGATGGCCGGAGCTTCCATCGCCGCCGCCACGGCCACCATGTAGCCTTCCGCCGGAATGCCGCTGCCCTGCAGCACCGAACTGGCCGCCACGAAGGTGACGATCGAGATCGAGCCGTAATGCCCGGCGACCGCGGCCGCGTCGAGCGCCGACAGGTTGGTGAGGAGCCGCAGCAGCGCGAAGGCGATGAAAGGCAGCAGGAACGACAGCAGGACACCGGTCAGCAGGGACAGTGCCAGCGTCGTGTCGAAGCCGTGCGCGGCCACGCTCACCCCGCCCTTGAAGCCGATCGAGAACAGCAGGTAGAGCGACAGGGCCTTGGCCGCGGCTTCCGGAACCGACAGGTCGGAGCGGGCCAGCGCAGCCCCAAGGCCCAGCGCGAATGACAGGATGATCGGCGAGATCAGGTTCTGACCGGCCAGGGCAAGGAAGCTCTCCATCCAACGATCCTCGAATGCGGGCAAAGGGAGGCGGCCCGCCGGCAGTCCAGAAGCCGGCTAGGTAGTCCCACGTACACGCCCGTCCCCGGCGGAGCAATGGGAAAGCTGGCTTCGGGCCCTCCGACAAAGGTCCCTATTGCTTCGCAATGCAGCATGGGTTCACTCTCTGGTGCAACTGCCTGAATGCGACGCGGTGCCGGCGACGGTGCCGGTGCATCGGCATCACCGGAACAGGCTGCGGCCGGGCGCGACATGCCGCCGGCAACCGTGGCCAGACAGGGGAGAGAACCGGCGTGACCAAGACGAATCCGGGCAACTTCTTCGAGGATTTCTACGTCGGCCAGGTGATCCGCCATGCCACGCCGCGCACCGTCACCGAGGGGGACGTCGCGCTCTACACGGCGATCTACGGCCCGCGCTTCGCCGTGCAGTCGTCGGACGCCTTTGCCCGCAAGCTCGGCTATCCGCGCGCGCCGATCGACGACCTGCTGACCTTCCACATCGTCTTCGGCAAGACCGTTCCGGACATCTCGCTCAACGCCGTGGCCAATCTGGGCTATGCCGGCGGCCGCTTCCTGGCCCCGGTCTATCCGGGCGACACCCTGTCGGCCGTCTCCGAGGTCATCGGCCTCAAGGAAAACTCCAACGGCAAGACCGGCGTCGTCTATGTCCGCTCCACCGGCTACAAGTCCGACGGCACGGAAGTGCTCGACTACGTCCGCTGGGTGATGGTCAACAAGCGTGACCCCGGGTCGGCCGCGCCGGTTCCGGTGGTCCCCGTCCTGCCGGAGAGCATCGATCCGGATGCCCTCGGCGACGCCTGTCCGCTGCTCTCGGCGCACGGCTGGGATCCGGCGCTGGCGGGCAGCCGCTTCCGCTTCGGCGACTATGTCGCCGGCGAGCGCATCGACCACGTTGATGGCATGACGGTCGAGGAGAGCGACCACATGCTGGCCACCCGCCTCTACCAGAACACCGCCAAGGTGCATTTCAACCAGCACACCGAGGGTCAGGGCCGCTTCGGGCGCCGGCTGATCTATGGCGGCCATGTCATCTCGCTGGCCCGCGCCCTGTCGTTCAACGGACTTGGCGCCGCCTTCCACATCGCGGCAATCAACGCCGGGCGCCATGTCGCCCCGCTGTTTGCCGGCGACACGGTCTATGCCTGGTCGGAAGTCATCGACACCGCACGGATCGAGGGCCGCAGCGATGTCGGCGCCCTGCGCCTGCGCCTTGTCGCCACCAAGGACCTGCCCTGCCGCACGTTCCCCTATGCCGACGACAGCGGCGTCTATGCCGCCAATGTGGTGCTCGACTTCGACTACTGGGCCCTGATGCCGCTCTGAGCCTGCGCGCGACCCGGCTGCGGGCAAGGCGGGGTGCGATGCTCCCGCCGCCCGCGGTGCATCGCCATAGGCAGACCTCCCGAAGCTTGCTAACCTTTGCCGCTGAAACCGGAGGTTTGGCGGGATCGGGAGGGGGCGATGGTGACAGGCTTGTCGGCACGCGAGGCAGGGGCGTTGTGCCGTTTGCTTACAGATCTCACGCACCCCCGGGACAGGCGTGAGCTGCGCGAGGTCATCGGCGTCCGCCTGCTCGACCTGTTGCGCGCGGACCATTTCGCCTCCTACGTCTGGAACCCGGACAACCGTGCCTATGAGGACGGGGTCAGCCTCAACATGAGCCCGGACAACCTGTCGGCCTATGTTGCCCATTTCCAGTTCCGCGACCCGATCACCGCGCGCCTGCGCCAGCGTGCCAGGGCAACCCACGTCAACGAGATCCTGCCGCAGGCCGAGCTGGAGCGGACCGAGTTCTTCAATGATTTCCTCATCCGGGACGGGCTTTGCCACGGCATGAATTTCCACGCCCATGATGGCGCCGCCCATCTCGGCGACATCCGGATCTGGCGCGGCCGGCACCGGTCGAGTTTTGACCGCCGCGACGTCGAGCTGCTGGGGCTCATTGGGCCTGCCTTTTGCAACGCCCTGAAAACCGCCCGCCGGCTTGAGAGCCTCACCGCGACGCCTGCGCCGCTCCCTGCCGGCCTTGGCGAAGCTCTCGACGGTTTCGGCCTCACACCGCGTGAACGGTCCGTGGCCACCGAACTTCTGGGCGGCAAGCGCGACAATGACATTGCCCTGGCCCTCGGCATCGGCCCGGCGACGGTCCGCAGCCATCTCGGCCAGCTGTTTGCCAAGACCGGCACCGCCGGCCGTGCCGCCTTCATCGCCCGCTTTGCCCGGCTGAATTGACACCGGACTCTCGCGCGATCTCCCCGGTTTCGAGGAGGCGCGGCCGGTGCAGCTGCGCTTGGATTGCCCTGTCGGTCCAGACAGGGGGACACAGGGATGCAACGACATCTGACATTTGCGGCAACCGGCCTGGCCTTCGCCCTCGCCGGCCCGGCAGCGGGAGAGACAGCCATGCGCGATGTGCGCGAGATGACCATTTCCGACCTTCAGGCCGCCCGGACGTCCGGCAGCCTGACCACCACCGCCCTTGTGGCCGCCCTGCTGGAGGCCGCGAAGGCGCGGGCGGGCGACAACATCTTCATCACCCTCGACGAGGCCGGTGCGCGCGCGGCCGCAGCCGCGTCTGACGCAGCGGGAGCCGCGGCGTCCGGCCCGCTGCAGGGCGTGCCGCTGGTGATCAAGGACAACATCGCCGTCGCCGGCCTGCCCAACACCGCCGGAACGCCGGCGCTGAAGGACTGGGTGCCGGCAACGGATGCGCCCGTGGTCGCCCGGTTGCGCGCCGCCGGGGCGATCATCCTCGGCAAGACCAACATGCACGAGCTGGCCTTCGGCATCACCTCGAACAATGCCGCCTTCGGTGCCGTCGCCAACGCCCATGCACCGGAGCGGATCGCCGGCGGCTCCAGCGGCGGCACCGGCGCTGCCATCGGCGCGCGTCTCGCCCCGGCCGGCCTTGGCACCGACACCGGCGGCTCCGTGCGCATCCCGGCCGCGCTCAACGGCATCTGCGGCTTGCGACCGACCGTGGGGCGCTATCCGGGGACGGGCATCGTGCCGATCTCCCGCACGCGGGACACCGCCGGCCCGATGGCCCGCAGTGTCGCCGATCTTGCGCTGCTCGATGCGGTCATCACCGGCACGACCAGCGCGCTGGCGGACGTCGCCCCGCAGTCGATCCGCCTTGGCCTTGCCGCTCCCTTCACGCAAGATCTCGATCCGGAGACCGCTGCCGTGTTCGAGACCGCGCTCGACCGGCTGCGCCAGGCCGGCGTGACGCTTGTCCCGCTCGACCTGACGAACATCCGCGACCTCAGCGATCAGGCCGGCTTTGCCATCGCTCTCCACGAGATCCGCCGCGACATGCCGGCGTTTCTCGCGGAGCATCGCACCGGCGTGACGCTCGACAGGCTCGTTGCCGGCATTGCCAGCCCGGACGTTGCCCATGTCTTTGCGGAGTATGTCACAGGCACCGGCGCGATCCCCGAGGCGGTCTACAGGACAGCGATGGACGATCTGCGCCCCCGGCTCCAGGCCGCCTATGCGGAGGTCTTCACGCGCGAGCGGCTTGACGCGCTGGTGTTCCCGACCGTGCCGCTGGCCGCCACGCCGATCGCCACCTCGGACCGTACCGTGCGCCTTGATGGCGTCGAGGTTCCGACCTTCCCGACCTTCATCCGCAACACGGATCCGGGATCGAATGCCGGCATCCCGGGCCTCTCTCTGCCGGTCGGGCTCACGGCGCAGGGCCTGCCGGTCGGCCTCGAGATCGACGGTCCGGCCCATTCCGACCGGCATCTCCTTGCCGTCGCGCGGACCCTCGAGACCCTGCTGCCGGCAACGCCGCCGCCGGCCCTCACCAGGTCCCGCTGAGCCTTAAGCCTTCGCAAGCGGGTGATGTGTCTCGACGAGATCGCGCAGGCGCTCGTCGAGCACATGGGTGTAGATCTGCGTCGTCGAGATGTCGGCATGCCCAAGAAGCTGCTGCACGACGCGCAGGTCCGCTCCGTTCTGCAGCAGATGCGAGGCAAAGGCGTGCCGCAGCACATGCGGCGACACCTGGTCGGCCTGAAGTCCGACGCCCACCGCCAGGGCCTTCAGGTCGCGGGCGAAGGCCTGCCGGGTGACATGGCCGCTTTCCGAATGGGAGGGGAACAGCCAGGGGCTTTCGGCAAAGGCACCCTCCGCCTTACGCAGCGCCACATAGGCCCGCATGGCCTCCTGCGCGCGCGGGCTCAGCGGCACCAGCCGTTCCTTGCCGCCCTTGCCGCGGATCTCGATCAGCCGCGCATCGCGCAAGGCCGCCCTCACCGGAAGCGCCACCAGCTCCGACACGCGCAGGCCCGTGGCATAGAGCACTTCCAGGAGCGTGTAGAGCCGCGCCGCACGCAGCTGCCGGCCGGGTGTCTCGTGCACCTGCGTGGCGTCGAACCGCGCCGCCTCGATCAGCCGGTCCACCTCGGCGACACTCAGCACCTTGGGCAGCGCCTGCCGTTTTTTCGGCGCGGTGAGAATGCGTGTCGGCTCGTCCTTGCGCCGGCCTTCGGCAAACAGGAACTTGAAGAACTGCCGGAGCGCCGACAGCCGCCGCGCCTGGGACGACGCGGCAAAGCCCCGCGCCGCCAGGTCGCCGAGATAGGCGCTGACATCGTCCTGGTCTGCGTCCGACACCCGCGTCGAGCCCAGAAACTCGGCAAAGTCCTCCAGATCCCGCCGATAGCTCTCGAGCGTGTTCAGCGCCGCGCCGCGCTCGGCCGCCAGCATTTCCAGAAAGGTCTCGATGCCGGGATCGGCGGCCATTCCTCTCCTCCTGGGCGGGCGCCGCCTCAGCGGGCGAACCCGTCCTTCTGCACCCGGATGGTGATCTCGCGTTCCCGCGGCTCGACGAAGTTGGCCAGCGCGAAGACGGCGCCATAGCCTAGCGCCGCGAGCAGGATCACGGCGGCGATGAGGCGGGTCAAGGTGGGCACGGCGTCGTGAACTCCTGCGGACCTGGCCGGCATCGCACCGGATGCCCGCGCCTGGCCCTGTCCTGCGGGGGTGCGCGGCCTCCGACTCGGTTGCGACGCGCTTGCATTTTGTCGGAATATGATAAAAGGCGCGAAACGAGACACAAGGGAGGACCCGCCGTGGGGGCAGCCGGATCGGGCACAATCATCACCGACGAACGCGCAGCCCGGCTGGTCTCGGCGCTGGGACCGCGCTGCATCGTGCTGGTGGGCATCATGGGCTGCGGCAAGTCCAGTGTCGGCCGGCGCCTCGCCCAGCGTCTCGGCCTGCCCTTCGTCGATGCCGACACCGAGATCGAGACGGCCGCCAACATGACGATCTCGGAGATCTTCGCCGTGCATGGCGAGCCCGAGTTCCGCCGCGGCGAAGAGCGGGTCATCGCCCGTCTGCTGCAGGAAGGCCCGATGGTCCTTGCGACCGGCGGCGGCGCCTTCATGAGCGAGACGACCCGGCGGGAAATCGCCCGCGCCGCCGTCTCGGTCTGGCTGCGGGCAGACCTCGACACGGTCATGGCGCGGGTGCGCAAGCGCCCCACCCGGCCGCTGCTGCAGAACGCCGATCCCGAGGGCACCATGCGGGCACTGCTGGAGAAGCGCGAACCGGTCTACGCGCTGGCCGATACCTCCGTGTGGTCGCGCGAGGTGCCACACGAGACCGTCATGGAAGACATCATCCTGGCCCTTGAGGACTTCCTGTCCCTGCGGCCCGCGCCCGACGCGGCGTGACCCCCAACAGCGGACCTGCCCTCGACATGACCAGTGTGTCCCCGACTGAGCCCATCACCGTCCGCGTCGATCTCGGCGCCCGCTCCTATGACATCCTCATCGGCCGCGGCCTCCTCGCCTCTGCGGGAGAGCGCATTGCCGCGCTGATGCCGGGCGGCCGGCTCGCCATCATCACCGATGCCACCGTCGCCCGCCTGCATCTCCCCACGCTCACCGCAAGCCTTGATGCCGCCGGCGTCGGCTCCACGGTGATGACCGTTCCGGCGGGCGAACAGAGCAAGTGCTTTGCCGAGTACCAGCGCCTGTGCGACGAGGTGCTCGCGGCCCGGCTGGAGCGCGGCGATGCGGTGCTTGCGTTCGGCGGTGGCGTCGTCGGCGATCTCGCCGGCTTCGTGGCGGCCTCCGTGCGCCGGGGCATGAGCTTCATCCAGATCCCGACCACGCTCCTGTCCCAGGTCGACAGCTCCGTCGGTGGCAAGACCGGCATCAACTCCCGCCATGGCAAGAACCTCATCGGCGCCTTCCACCAGCCGGATCTCGTCCTCGCCGACACCGCCCTGCTCGACACGCTGAGCGAACGCGAGTTCCGCGCCGGCTATGCCGAGGTCGCCAAGTACGGCCTGCTTGGCGATGCTGCCTTCTTCGACTGGCTCGAGCAGAACTGGCAGGACATCTTCGCCGGAGGCCCGGCGCGGGAGGAGGCGGTGGCGCGCTCCTGCGCGGCCAAGGCCGCAACGGTCTCGGCCGACGAACGCGAATCCGGCCAGCGCGCCCTGCTCAATCTCGGCCACACCTTCGGCCATGCGCTCGAATCGGCGGTCGACTACGCCAACGAACGCCTTGTCCATGGCGAGGGCGTCGCCATCGGCATGGCGCTGGCGCACGAGTTTTCCGCCCGCCTCGGCCTCGTCGACGATGCCGTCGTTGCCCGCGTGGTCGCCCATCTGCAGGAGGTCGGCCTCCCCGTCCGGATCGGACAGATCCCGGGTCAGATGCCGCCGGCCGGCACGCTGCTCGACATCATCGCCCAGGACAAGAAGGTCAGCCGCGGCGCGCTGACCTTCATCCTGACCCGCGGCATCGGTCAGGCCTTCGTCGAGAAGGGCGTCGACCCCGCCGCTGTCCGGGACTTCCTTGAGGAGAAACTCCGCTCATGATCGAGACAGCGCTCTGGTTCACGGTCGGCGGCATCCTGTGCCTGCTGGTCATGTCAGCCTTCTTCTCCGGATCGGAGACAGCGCTGACAGCCGCGTCCCGGGCGCGCATGCACCAGCTGGAGAAGGCCGGAGACCGGCGCGCAGGGGTCGTTGCCCGGCTGATCCAGACCCGCGAGCGCCTCATCGGGGCGCTGCTGCTCGGCAACAACATCGTCAACATCACGGCGTCGTCCCTGGCGACCAGCCTGTTCCTGAGCCTGTTTGGCGAGGCCGGCGTTGCCATCGCGACGCTGGTCATGACCGTGCTGGTGGTGGTGCTGTCGGAGGTCATGCCGAAGACCTGGGCGATCTCCAATCCGGACCGTTTTGCCCTTGCCGTTGCACCGCTGGTCCGGATCGTGGTCGCGGTTTTCGGTCCGGTGGTCATCACCATCGAATGGATCGTGCGCATGATCCTGCGTGTCTTCGGCGTGCGGGTCGACGACAACGCCGCGGTCCTCTCCGCCCATGACGAGCTGCGCGGCGCTGTCGATCTGCAGCATCTGGAAGGCGGCCTCGTCAAGGCCGACCGCGACCGCCTCGGCGGCCTGCTCGATCTTGCCGAGCTCGAAGTCTCCGACGTGATGGTCCACCGCACCAACATGATGGCCCTCAACGTCGATGAGGACGTCTCGAAGCTCGTCGATGCTGCCCTTGCCGCGCCCTACACCCGCATGCCCCTGTGGAAGGGCGAAAGCGACAACTTCGTCGGCGTCCTGCATGCCAAGGACCTGCTGCGCGCCCTGAAGGCCGCCGATGGCGACTTCAGCCGGCTGGACGTGATGAAGATCGCAACGCCGCCCTGGTTCGTCCCCGACACCACCAGCCTGCAGGACCAGCTCAACGCCTTCCTCAAGCGCAAGTCCCACTTTGCCTTTGTCATCGACGAATATGGCGAGGTGCAGGGACTGGTGACGCTGGAGGACATCCTGGAGGAAATCGTCGGCGAGATCGCCGATGAGCATGACCTGGAACTGACCGGCGTCCGGCCGCAGGCGGACGGCTCGGTCATCGTCGACGGCTCGGTCCCGATTCGCGACATCAACCGCGCCAACGACTGGAGCCTGCCGGACGACGAGGCCACCACCATCGCAGGGCTCGTGATCCACGAGGCCCGCATGATCCCCGACGAGCGGCAGATCTTCACCTTCCACGGCTTCCGCTTCACGGTGCTGCGCCGCGAACGCAACCGCATCACCCGCCTGCGCATCCAGCCGCTCAACGGCAAGGAGACCAGGACACCCGGCAAGACACCCGACGCCCGCTCCGCCAGGCAGACGCCGTCACCGACGTCCACCGCCTGAGGGCCGACACTGCCCCGGACCCCCGCACCAGGCCGTTTCGCTGTCAGACCGTCCCGCTCACCCGGGCGGCACGCGGATCGGGCTCGTCCGGCGCCCGCACCTCGATGGCGAGGGCGTGC
Organism: Pannonibacter sp. XCT-53; assembly: GCF_009915765.1. Lineage (NCBI taxonomy): Bacteria > Pseudomonadati > Pseudomonadota > Alphaproteobacteria > Hyphomicrobiales > Stappiaceae > Pannonibacter > Pannonibacter tanglangensis. The sequence continues at coordinate 103,832 of NZ_JAABLQ010000004.1, read as the reverse complement.
ACGCCGGCCGCGATGCAGGGCGCCAGCACGGTGTTGATCGCCCGGTGACGGTCCACCCGTCCCTTGCCGGCAAAGGCTTCGGCGACGATGCGGACGCGGAAATGGGTTTCCCCGCCCTCGCGCCAGCCGCCATGGCCCTTGTGCTTGTCGGATTCGTCGATGACCGCGAGTTCGCTGGGCGCGAAGGCATCGGTCAGGAGGTCGGTGATCTGCTGGCGAATGGTCATGGGCTATGTTCTGTGCCTGTCCCTGTCGCGCGTCAAGCCTGTTGCCCCGATGCCCGCCGGACGGAAACCCTTTCTTTTATTCCGGTCGCTAACCTTGTTCGACCGAGCCACCCTGTCCATAATCGGGCCATGAAACTGGATTCCAAGCTGTTCGACCGGATCCGCGTCAAACCTGACCGGGACCGGCTGGACGAAGACGACTTTCCGCCCTGTCAGCACCCTGGCTGTACCCGCCCCGGCACCCACAAGGCGCCCCAGGGCCGGGACCGCGAGGGCAAGTATTTCTTTTTCTGCATCGACCATGTCCGCGACTACAACAAGTCGTACAACTATTTCACCGGCATGGATGACGACGCGGTGCGCATGTACCAGAAGGATGCGCTGACCGGACATAGGCCGACCTGGCGCATGGGCGTCAACCGCGAGGCCGCCCAGGGACCCGACGGGATCGACCCGCGCGCGGCCGGTCGGGCGCGGGCCTACGCCCGCCACGGCGGAACGCCGCAGGCGCGGGATCGCAAGCTGCTTGCCCTTGAAAAGCGGTCGTTTGATGTGCTCAATCTGTCGGAAAGGGCGCGTGGCGACGAGATCAAGGCGCGCTATAAGGAATTGGTGAAACTCCATCATCCGGACGCCAACGGCGGCGACCGGTCGTCCGAGGATCGCCTGCGGCAGATCATTCAGGCCTACAATGTCCTGAAGAAAGCCGGCTTCTGCTAGCTGGTGCGTTCGCGCCGGCTTCCCCCCAATGACCCTGACCCCGGCCCGGCCGAGGCAGCGGAGGACCGATGACTGACAAGATGACCGTGGCCGATGGCATGCCCGACACCGAAGTTTCCGTCGAAGAGGTGTTCGGCTTCCGCAGCGACCTGAAAGTGCCGGCCTACAAGACCCGGACCGAGCACGTGCCGGACGTGGATCCGGACTACCTGTTCGACCGGGCGACGACGCTGGCAATCCTCGCGGGCTTTGCCCGCAACCGCCGCGTCATGGTCACCGGCTTCCATGGCACCGGCAAGTCGACCCACATCGAGCAGGTCGCGGCCCGTCTCAACTGGCCCTGCATCCGCGTCAACCTCGACAGCCACATCAGCCGCATCGACCTGATCGGCAAGGATGCAATCGTGCTGAAGGACGGCAAGCAGGTCACCGAATTCCGGGACGGCATCCTGCCCTGGGCCTACCAGCACAACGTCGCCCTGGTGTTCGATGAGTACGACGCCGGCCGTCCCGACGTGATGTTCGTGATCCAGCGCGTGCTGGAATCCTCGGGCCGCCTGACGCTGCTTGACCAGAGCCGCGTGATCCGTCCCCATCCCTATTTCCGGCTGTTCGCCACCGCCAACACCATCGGCCTCGGCGACACCTCGGGCCTCTACCACGGCACGCAGCAGATCAACCAGGCGCAGATGGACCGCTGGTCCATCGTCACCGCGCTGAACTATCTGCCGCATGACAACGAGGTCGGCATCGTGCTGGCCAAGGCCAAGCATTTCCAGGGCGCCGAAGGCCGCGCGACCGTTTCCAAGATGGTCCGGCTTGCCGACATGACCCGTTCGGCCTTCATCAACGGCGACCTGTCGACCGTGATGAGCCCGCGCACGGTCATCACCTGGGCCGAGAACGCGGAAATCTTCGGCGACGTCGGCTTTGCCTTCCGCCTGACCTTCCTCAACAAGTGTGATGACACCGAGCGGTCGCTCGTCTCGGAGTTCTACCAGCGCTGTTTCGGCGAGGAACTGCCCGAGTCGGCCGTCAAACTGGTGATGAGCTGAGCACCATGGCAGGGCCAGGCAGCAACAGCGGCGGCGGCGGCAAGGGGCAGTCGCCCAATGAACCTTTCAAGCAGGCTGTTGCCGGCACGATGCGCGCCATCGCCGGCACTGCCGAGCTGGAGGTCATCTTCTCCGGCGACCGTCCGGCGCTGGTCTCCGGGTCGGCCCGCCTGCCCGAGCCGGCGCGCAAGCCCTCGGCCCGCGATCTGTCGATCACGCGGGGCCTGTCGGATTCCATGGCCCTGCGGCTCGCCTGCCACGATGCCCGCGTCCACAGCAAGGCCAGCCCGAAGAGTGCCGAGGCCCGTGCCATCTTCGACGCCGTCGAGCAGGCCCGCTGCGAGGCCGTCGGGGCCAGCCGCATGCCGGGCGTGGCGGACAACCTGTCCGTCATGCTCGACGACCGCTACACCCGCCTGGGGGCGATGGACGTGTCCCGCCGCGAGGATGCCCCGCTGACGGATGCCCTGTCACTGATCGTGCGCGAACGCCTCACCGGCGCTCCGCCCCCGCCGGCTGCACAGAAGCTCGTCTCGCTCTGGCGCGACTGGATCGAGGAGCGGGCCGGGCGCGATCTCGACCGTCTGGTCACCCGCCTCGACAATCAGGCCGCCTTTGCCGGACAGATGCGCCACGTGCTGACCGCCCTTGAGATGGGCGAGGACTTCGGCGACGAGCCGGACAAGGCCGAGGAGCCGGACGAGACCGACGACAGCGGCCAGAACGATGACGCCGAGACCGGCTCCGACAGCCAGGAGCAGGACGGCGAGGAAGAGACCGCGCCGCAGGAGACAGAGGTCACCGGCGAGGAAATGGCCGCCGGCGAGACAGAGGCTGCCGACAGCGACGCGTTCGACATGGAGGACCAGGACCTCGACATGGAAGCCGAGGAGCCGGGCGAGAGCCAGCGCCGCGAGCTGCCGCAGTCGAACAAGCCGGTCACGGACTACCGCGTCTACACCACCCGCTTCGACGAGGAGGTCTCGGCCGAGGACCTCTGCGACGTGGCCGAGCTGGAGCGCCTGCGCGCGTTCCTCGACAAGCAGCTCGTCAACCTGCAGAGCGCCGTCGCGCGCCTCGCCAACCGGCTGCAGCGCAAGCTCATGGCGCAGCAGAACCGCTCCTGGGACTTCGATCTCGAGGAAGGTATCCTCGACACCGCCCGCCTCACCCGCGCCGTCATCGACCCGATGCAGCCTCTGGCGTTCAAGCAGGAGCAGGACACCAAGTTCCGCGACACTGTCGTGACCCTGCTGCTCGACAATTCCGGCTCGATGCGCGGCCGGCCGATCACGGTCGCTGCTGCCTGTGCCGATATTCTCGCGCGCACGCTCGAGCGCTGCGGCGTCAAGGTCGAGATCCTTGGCTTCACCACCAAGGCCTGGAAGGGCGGACAATCGCGCGAGGCCTGGCTTGCGGCCGGCAAGCCGGCCCAGCCCGGACGCCTCAACGACCTGCGCCATATCGTCTACAAGGCCGCCGACGCGCCCTGGCGCCGCTCGCGCCGCAACCTTGGCCTGATGATGCGCGAGGGCCTGCTGAAGGAGAACATCGACGGCGAGGCGCTCGACTGGGCCCACCGCCGCCTGCTCGCCCGGCCGGAAAACCGCCGCATCCTGATGATGATTTCCGATGGCGCTCCGGTCGATGACTGCACCCTGTCGGTCAATCCGGGCAACTACCTCGAGCGGCATCTGCGCTTCATCATCGAGGAGATCGAGACGCGCTCGCCGGTGGAACTCATCGCCATCGGCATCGGCCATGACGTCACCCGCTACTACCGCCGCGCCGTCACCATCGTCGACGCGGAGGAACTGGCCGGCGCCATGACGAACCAGCTCGCCGACCTGTTCGAGGACACCTCGGCGCAGCCCGCGACAGGACGCGGCGCCGCACGAGGAAAAGGCCGCGGCCAGGCCCGGGGCGCAGGCCGCGCCCGGACGCGGGCCTGATGCGTCTGGCAGCCCTCCCACGCACGCTTGCCGCCGCGCTTCTCCTGTGCGGCGGCTTCGTCCTGCCGGCCGCTGCCGCCACGCTTCTCCTGTGCGGCGGCTTCGTCCTGCCGGCCGCTGCCGCCGGGCCCCTCCTGTCCGACGGCACGCCCGTTGCCCTGTCGGCGGCCCGCATCGAGCGGTTTGCGCGCGGGGAGGACACCACACGTTTCGGCCGCCTCACCTTCCTCGGCGGCCTCGACATCACCTCCGCGAACCGCGATGTGGGCGGCCTGTCCGGCCTCATCGTGCTGGACGCGGGCGCCGAGATCCTGGCGGTCACCGACAACGGGCTCTGGGTCACCTTCGGCCTCCAGCAATCGGCAGACGGCACGCCGCTGGCCCTGCGGGCGCCGCGCTTTACACCGATGCTGGACGCCAAGGGGATCGAGCTGCGCCGCACCCAGTCCAGTGACACCGAGGCGGTGACACTCGGCCGCAACCGCGGCAAGCAGGAGCTCTTCGTCAGTTCGGAGCGCAGCAACCGCATCCTGCGCTTTCCCTGGCCGCCTGCTGCCGACAGCCGTCTGATCTCGGGCGTGGAGACGCCGAAGGCCCTGCGCGAGCTGCGGGGCAACAAGGGTCTTGAGGCCCTGGCCGCCGCTCCGGATGCCGGTCCGCTTGGCGGTGCCCTCATCGCCATCGGCGAACGCGGCCTCAGCCAGACCCATGACCTGCCCGGGTTCATCATCGGCGGCCCCCGGGCCGGCACGTTCTCGATCACCCGCTCCGACAATTACGACGCCACCGACGCCGCCTTCCTGCCCGATGGCGACCTGGTGCTGCTGGAACGGCGCTTCAACCTGCGGGACTGGGTCGGCATGCGCCTGCGCCGCATTGCCGCGGACGAGATCCGGCCCGGCGCCGTGCTGGGCGGCGAGATCCTCATGGAGGCCGGCCCCGCGCATCAGATCGACAACATGGAGGGGCTTGCGGTGCATCAGGACGCGCAAGGACGCACGATCCTCACCATTCTGTCGGACGACAACCGCTCGCTGCTCCAGCGCACCCTGCTGCTGCGCTTCCGGCTGGAGGACTGAAATGCCGGAAACGGACAGGCCGATAGCCCACCCGCGTCATGCCATCCCGGCAGGGCGTGAGCATCTTGCTCCGTGTCACCCCGGCCGAGCACCGCGAGAGCCGGGGCCAACTCGTTTGCAGAGCCGAAGAGATGAGCCGAGGCGCAACGGCAGCCGCGTGCCTGACGCTGGAGCGAACCCTGCTGCTCTGTAAACGAGTAGACCCCGGGCCTCCGCTTCGCAGCCCCGGGTTGACGCCAGCTATACGTAAAAAAAAGCCCCGGACCATCGGCCCGGGGCTTTCTTGTTTCATCGGAAGCCGTGCTGTCAGGCCGCGCTCTGCTGCGGTGCCGGCACGAGGATGGCCATCAGCACGCGGTAGGGGGCAAGCAGCGCGATCGCCACCAGCATCTTCACCGTGAAATCGCCGAGCGCCCAGGAAATCCAGCGCGGCACGTCGGTGGCGAACACGCCGAACAGCGGTGCCAGCTCCAGCGCGAAGGCGTCACTGCCGCCGAACAGCGGCGAGAAGGCGATCGAGAAGAAGATCAGCGTGTCGACAATGGAGCCGAGCAGCGAGGAGATGAACGGTGCCTTCCACCAGGTGGCCTGACGCAGGCGGTTGAAGACCGTCACGTCGAGCAGCTGCGCCACGAGGAAGGCCGTCCCCGAGGCAATGGCGATCCGCGGCGTCGCCAGCCAGATCGAGAGGGCCACCGCCAGCACAAAGCCGGCATAGACCACCTGACGCGCGGCCTGCGGGCCAAAGCGCCGGTTGGTCAGGTCGGTGACGAGGAACGCCGCCGGATAGGTGAACGCTCCCCAGGTGAGCAGGTCGGCCAGCACGATGCCGCCGAGCGTGCCCTGCACGGGGAACTGCACCAGATAGTTGGACGCCAGAACGACAATCGCCATCGCAGTGACTGCGATGGCGATGCGACCGGCAGAGAAGGTCTCGGCCTTGTTCATCATGTCACCCTTTGGGTGTTGGTCACGTGTCGGTGTCAGGCCGCTTCGGCCTGACGACGCTTCACTTCAGCCTTGATCAGGCGTGCCTTGTCGGACAGCTCGCCGTCGGAAGCCTTGACGAGGAAGGCATCCAGGCCACCGCGATGCTCGACCGAACGCAGGGCATGCGCGGAGATGCGCAGCTTGAAGGTCGCACCCAGCGTGTCGCTGATCAGCGACACGTTGCACAGGTTCGGCAGGAACCGGCGACGGGTCTTGTTGTTGGCGTGGGAAACGTTGTTGCCGGACATCACGTCCTTGCCGGTCAGCTCGCAGCGGCGCGCCATGGGATCACCCTTTATTCTTCTGGCCGGGCCTCGGGAGGCCCGGTATGGTTACAGCCGATTTGCGGCGGACCGCGAGGTCCGGCAACGTCTCTACCGGCCAATTTCGGAAAAATCGCGCCTCGTATACTGGCCCCGGGCGGCATCGTCAAGGCTTCGCCGACGAACGAGCGCCAAACAATGGTTTTTCGCCGCAGAACGCGATATTTTAACCAAGCGGTTACCATGCTGCCCGGAAACTTGGGCCAGCATGTGATCGGGTGCCGGCACTTGCGCGGATCGCGCAGGGCCGGGGCCTACCAGAAACGGATACCGGCCCCTGCCGGACGGACTGCAGGGCTCCGAGGAGGACGAGTTTTGTCGAGGATGATGAAAGCCGGGTGGCGCACCGCCATCCCCGCCGTGGCTGCCATGCTCCCGGTCCTGTTCGGCGGCAGTGCAGCCGTGGCGTCCAGCACCAAGATCGGCGGCCTCTATGACATCACCGTGGCGGGCCTGACGGTCGGCCGGGGGACCATGTCGCTGGTGCTGCAGGGCAATGCCTATTCCGCGAAGGTCGGAATCGAGCCGGCCGGCATCGGCAGCGTCTTCTCCACCGGGCAGGGCGGCGCGGAAGCGTCCGGCTGGCTGGTGGGCAGCAAGGTGGTGCCGTCCAAGTACACCATGACCTCCAAGGCCGCGAGCCGCGACTTCTATGTCTCGCTGCTGCAGGGGTCCGGCAGCATCCGCAACTTCGAGGCGACGCCGCCGTTCAAGCCGGTCCCGGACCGCGTCGAGGTGACCCGCAAGCACCGTCAGAACGCGATGGATCCGCTCAGCGCCGCGCTCATGCCGGTCAGCTCGGGCAAGGAGGGCCTCGGCCCCGCCGCCTGCAAGCGCAAGCTGCCGGTGTTCGACGGCTGGACCCGCTTCGACATCCAGCTCTCCTACAAGGAAACGCGCGAGGTCTCCGGTCGCGGCTATGACGGCCCCGTTGTCGTCTGCTCGGCCAAGTGGATCCCCGTGGCGGGCCACCGTCCCGGCCGCGAACAGGTGCAGCAGATGGCCTCGGCCGACATCGAGACCTGGCTGGCGCCGATGGGACGTGACGACGTGCTCATTCCCTACCGCATCTCCATTCCCACCAAGAGCGGCCAGCTCGTGGTGGAGGCGAGCAAACTTCGCCTTAACGGAGAAGGCACGGATCACGCCGCGCGCTGACGCCCGAGCTTGCACCCCATCCGGCCACCTGATACAGGGCCCGCTTGACTTGGCGGGCCTTGCTGTCCAGTGTCGCGCCACGACATAAGGCCAGTCCCCAACGATCAGCCCGGGTGCTGCGCGAACCGCGCGAGCGCGCCCGGGCCTTCAGGTAACCGGTTCATGCACAGCTATCTGGAATTCGAAAAACCCGTCGCCGACATCGTGGGCAAGGCCCAGGAACTGAAGGCTCTCGCAGCCTCCGGCGAGGCCGTGGACGTGGACGGGGAAATCGCCCGCCTCGAAACCAAGGCGAACCAGACCCTCGCTGACATCTATGCGAAGCTCACGCCTTGGCAGAAGACGCTGGTCGCCCGCCATCCGGACCGCCCCCATGCCGCCCATTACATCGCGGCGCTGATCGAGGACTTCACGCCGCTGGCCGGGGACCGCAGCTTCGGCGAGGATCAGGCCATCATCGCCGGCTTCGGACGGTTCCGGGGTCAGTCGGTGGCCATCCTCGGCCAGGAAAAGGGCTCGGACACCGAAACGCGCCTGCGCCACAACTTCGGCATGGCCCGTCCGGAAGGCTACCGCAAGTCGGTCCGCATCATGGACCTCGCCGAACGGTTCGGCATTCCGGTCCTCTCGCTCGTCGACACCGCCGGCGCCTATCCGGGCCGCGGCGCGGAAGAGCGGGGCCAGGCCGAGGCCATTGCCCGCTCCACCGACCGCTGCCTCAGCCTGGGCGTGCCCAATGTGGCCGTGGTGATCGGTGAAGGTGGCTCCGGTGGCGCCATCGCGATCGCCGCCACCAGCAAGGTGCTGATGCTCGAACACGCGGTCTACTCGGTCATTTCGCCGGAAGGTGCAGCTTCCATCCTGTGGCGCGACAGTGCCCGGGCGCAGGAGGCGGCGACCAGCATGAAGATCACCGCGCAGGACCTGCTGCGCATGGGCGTCATCGACGGGATCATCGAGGAGCCGGTCGGCGGGGCCCACCGCGCCCGCGAGATCATCATCGACCGCGCCGGCACGGCGATCGAGACCGCGCTCGCCTCCATGGCCAGTCTCTCGCCCGACGAGCTGCGGCGTCAGCGCCGGGACAAGTTCCTCGCCATCGGCCGCTCTCTCTGAGCTGGCTGCCGTCGCTTTGCCACAGTTTCGGGGATCACTCCGGGTTCCGGACTGCGGCAGCCGCGGGGAAAAGGCCGGTTCGACGGATCGTAAGGTCTCGTAAACCATGCCCCCTTACGCTTAAGCTGAGCAGGACCGGGTGATGCTGCCATGCAGCGGGTTAGTTGGGTGTCTTGGATGATGGGCAAGGCCGAGCGGAAGAAGCGGACGTCAGGGCGGCTGATGCGCACGGTAGGCGCAGTGATGCTGGCGGGTCTCCTGGCAGGATGCCAGGCCGACGAACTCTACCTCGGTTCGGGACCAAAGCATCTGCGCGAGGTCTCGCCGGAAGTCCGGGCCAAGTTCGCGGAACTCAAGATGGAGCCGAACTCGCCCATCATGATCCGCATCTTCAAGGAAGAATCGACGCTGGAGGTCTGGAAGCAGACCCGCAGCGGACGCTTTGCCCTGCTGGAAGACTTCGAGATCTGCAAGTGGTCGGGCGAGCTCGGGCCGAAGTTCAAGGAAGGCGACCGACAGGCCCCGGAAGGGTTCTACGAGATCACCCCCGGCCTGATGAACCCCAATTCGAGCTATCATCTCGCCTTCAACCTCGGCTTCCCGAACGATTTCGACCAGGCCCACAACCGCACCGGTTCCAATCTGATGGTGCATGGCGCCTGCTCGTCGCGCGGTTGCTACGCCATGACGGACCAGCAGGTGCAGGACATCTATGCCCTGGCCCGCGACAGCTTCAAGGGCGGCCAGCGCTCGTTCCAGGTGCAGGCCTTCCCCTTCCGCATGACTGCGGAAAACATGGCCCGTCACCGCAACAGCCCGCACATCGAATTCTGGCGGATGCTGAAGACGGGCTACGATCACTTTGAAGTGACGCGCATGCCGCCGAAGGTGGATGTCTGCGAGAAGCGCTACGTCTTCGACGCGACGCCGCTGGTGGCCGGTGTTCCCTTCCGCGCCACGGCCCAGTGCCCGAAGTTTGACGTGCCGGATGCCATCGAGGTCGCCGTCGCCGCCAAGCAGAAGAAGGACGAGGCCCAGTTCCAGACGCTGGTTGCCGAACTCGACGCCAAGGACGCCCGCGAGAAGCGCTGGAAGGAAACCCAGACCAAGATCGCGGCCTTCGTCGGCAACCGGGATTTCGATCCGAGCGCACCGCTGCCGGCAGGGTCCGACGACGCGCCGGCGGCAGACGCGCCGCAGGTGGCTGCGGCCGCGCCTGCGGCAACGACGCCGGCACAGCCCGGCGCAATCACGCCCCCGGTTGCGGCGACGGCAACGGCCCAGGCCGGTGCCTCGGCGCCCGCGCAGGCCGTTGCTGCGGCGGGTGAGACGCCGCGCTCGGGCGCGACGGCTGCCACCCCGCGACCCAACGGCGCCTTCGCCAGCCTCTTCACCGGTCAGCAGACCCCGTCCGGTTCCGCCTCCGCTGCCGCTCCGGCCCCGGCAAGCCAGTCCGGCGAGGTTGCCGCGACCGCCTTCGCCGCCGAAGGCGCGTCTGGCCAGGGCGAGACCAAAGGCTTCCTGAAACGCTGGTTCTCCTTCGGCGACAGCGCCGAGGAGACGCCGGACCTGCCGCAGCTGACGCCGGAAGCGGCCGCTGCCGCCGCTGCCAACGCTGCCGCAGCCCCGGTCGCCCAGGTCTCGCGGGTTCCCGCCGCCAAGCCCTGAAGTCTTTGGGCTCAGGCCCAGATGGCCATCTGCAGGCCGCAGGCGTCGCGCTCCGGCTCTGCGGGGAAAGGCGTGGCCGTTCCCTCAAGCAGGCGGCGGGCGATCAGCAGGCAGACGCAGGCATCGACAAGGTCGTCGGCGGCCGCACCACGGGGCGGCCGCTGCTGCAGGACCTCCGCAGGCAGGCCCTCGGCGCGCAGCAGTGCCCGGCGTTCGTCAAGCCCGTCCGGATTGACCTTGCCCTTGATCTTTTTCGGCAACTGCATGGCCCGGCCGCCGTTGAGGCGCCAGAACGCGACCTCCGGATGGACCTCGTAGACCCGGTCGCTTGCCCCCGCGCGCAAGAGCCCGTCCAGCTCGCGGATCTTTGGAAACAGGTAGAAGGCTTGCTTGGACACCTTGCGCGGCGGCTCCGAGGTCGCCAGCGCCTCCGCGCAGGCCGTCGCGTAGTCCGGCGCATAGACTGCCCGGCGCGAGGGAATGGAGAACACCGAGGATTGCCGCGCGCCCAGATGTGGCCGGACCGCCGCCTCGGGGCCGCGCCCGCCCGGACGCGTGCGCTCCGGCAGACCGATGGGCATGTCGACGGCCAGCACCTCGACGCGCGGGGTCGCGTCCAGCAGCTCGTCCAGGCGGGGCACGACGCGCACCGTCGCCCGGGACAGGTCATCGGCCGGCGCCAGCACCGCGATCCAGCCTGCCGGGCACCCGTCCACGCCTGCAATCCAGCGCGGCGCGGCGGTCATGTCAGCGCACCGCGGCGGTTTCGAGCACCCGGCGGGTGCTGACGAGCGCCATCGGTCGCCCGATCGTCTGCTGCTCGGCGGCCAGCAGAAGCTCGCTGGACCCCTTGCGGACGCTGCGTGCCACCATCTCGAAGGTCGCCCCTGCCGCCCGCATCAGCGCCGTCTCGTCGTCCAGCCCTTCCAGCCGGCGGGCCAGGAACAGCGCCGAGAGCAGGTCGCCCGTTCCGTGCGGCGGGTTCTCGACGGCCGCGTGTTCGGCTGCGATTGCCCCGCGCGGACCCACCAGCAGGTTGGAGATCGACTTGCGCCGCATCGCCGGCGCCGAGGTGACGATGACCCGTTCAGGTCCGAGCCGCCGCGCGGCCGACAGGGCCTGCAGCTCGGTCTCGACCTCGCGCCCCGTGAGCCAGGCAAGCTCGTAGCGGTTCGGCGTCGAGATGTCGGCCAGGGGCAGCAGGTTGTCCCGGATCGAACGCGCCGTTTCCTCCGGAACATAGAGGCCGCCAAGATCGCCGATGACCGGGTCGCAGAGATAGGGCACGTCCGGCGACACGGCCTTGACGGCCTTGACCAGTCCGGCAACGGCTTCGGCCTGGGCGGCGTCTCCGAGATATCCGGTGAGGATCCCGCCGATCTCGCCCAGTTTCGGCGACCGGGCAAGGTCCCCGGCAATCGCGCCAAACTGCTCGGCCGGCGCAACGATCCGGGTGCCGCGTCCCTGCCCCGGATGCCAGGGCAGCAGCACCGTGGGCAGGAACCAGACCGGAAAGCCCAGGCGCTCAAGCGCAAAGACCGCGCCCCGCGCCCCGATCCCCCCACGCACGACCTGGGACGTGATCACCAGGATGGCCGGACGATCGGCCACGGGTTCGCTCGGGGGGGTCTGCATGGGGGAACCTGTCCTTGTCGCTAGTCGGCCGAGGTCCGGATTTCGGGCACAGCCCGGGCACCGCGGCCAAACCGGCGCTCGATGTAGTCGAGCACCATCGTCTTGAATTCACTGGCGATGTTTGGACCGCGCAGCGTCGCGACCTTTTCGCCGTCGATGAACACCGGCGCCGTCGGGGTCTCCCCGGTGCCGGGCAACGAAATGCCGATGTCGGCAAACTTCGATTCGCCCGGGCCATTTACGATGCAGCCCATGACAGCCACGTTAAGGTTCTCGACGCCCGGGTATTTCTCGCGCCACTCCGGCATGGAGTCGCGGATGTGATCCTGGATGTCCCCGGCCAGCTCCTGGAACACCGTCGACGTCGTCCGGCCGCAGCCCGGACAGGCCGCCACCACCGGAACGAAGGCGCGGAAGCCCATCACCTGCAGCAGTTCCTGCGCCACCTGAACTTCCCGCGAGCGGTCCCCGCCCGGCTCCGGCGTCAGCGACACCCGGATGGTGTCCCCGATGCCCTGCTGCAGCAGGATGCCCATCGAGGCCGAGGAGGCCACGATGCCCTTGGTTCCCATGCCGGCTTCGGTCAGGCCGAGGTGCAGGGCGTAGTCACACCGGCTGGCGAGATCGGCGTAGACGGCGATCAGGTCCTGCACCTGGCTCACCTTGGCCGACAGGATGATCCGGTCGCGGCGCATGCCGAGCTCCTCCGCCCGCGCCGCCGACAGCAGGCCGGACTGGATGATGGCCTCCCGCATCACCGCTGCGGCGGAGATCGGATTGGCGCTCACCGCATTCTCGTCCATCAGCCGGGTGAGCAGCTCCTGGTCGAGCGACCCCCAGTTGACACCGATGCGCACCGGCTTGTCATGGCGCAGCGCGATGTCGATGATCTGGGAAAACTGGGTGTCGCGCTTTCCCTTGAACCCGACATTGCCCGGGTTGATGCGGTACTTGGCAAGCGCCTCGGCGCAGGCCGGAAAATCAGCAAGAAGCTTGTGACCATTGTAGTGGAAGTCGCCGATCAGCGGCACGTTCACGCCGATCCGGTCGAGCCGCTCGCGGATGCGCGGCACGGCCATGGCCGCTTCCTCCCGGTCAACCGTGATGCGCACAAGCTCGGATCCGGCCCGGGCGAGCGCCGCCACCTGGGCAACGGTGGCGTCGGCGTCGGCCGTGTCGGTGTTGGTCATCGACTGGACCACGACAGGCGCGTCGCCGCCCACCATGACATGCCCAACCTGAACGGCAACGGACCTGCGGCGCGGCAGGCGCATCGGTGTGTATTCGGTCATTGCACAGGCCAACCTGTTTTCGTCCGCATGGGAAACGCCCCTCACGCCCCCGCGACTGCTTAATTTGCCTTTGCGAAAAGGGCAATCAAGAAGCGCGCTGCAAGAAACTGGGGCATTCCGGCAGGAATAGGAAGACGCATGCCGTGGAAAAGGACAGGAACACGGGCTAAGGTCATCCCGGCCGGAGTCGCCCCCTCGCGGCCTGCTGCCCGGAGCCCTCTGATGCCCCCGCTGAAGTCCAGCCCCTTCCTCGACGATCCTCACCAGGCACCGGTCGGGGAGAGCCTGCGGCGCGCCTGCGGATCTCGGCGGCCCGGGTCGTGTCCCTCGTCCGCTTCGGGCCCGCCAATGGCAGGGCCTTCGGCAGGCGCACGGCGCAGGTGCCGCCGGAAAATCGCGGACACCCGGTGTTTGCAGGCCATCGCGCCCTTACATGTCAACCGTCCCCAAGCTGGCCGGAGGCCGTCATGATCCTGTCCGTGCTCGAACGCGCCCTTGCCCTCGCCTTCGGCAGGATTGGCACCTTGCTTGCTGCAAGCTGGGGCTACATCCTGCTCATGGCCGGGCTGAACCTGGCGCTGAGCGGCCAGTTCCTGCCCGGCGACGGCTTCACGACTGTCTCCTATCTGACCGAACCGGTCGCCGCCGCCGATGACGGGGCGGTCCGGGTCCTGGCCGGCCTGGCCAACGTCCTGCTCGGCTTTGCCGCCGCCACGGCCTACATGCGCCGCATCCTCATCGACGCCCGCGACTTTCCCTTCTCCTTCGCACCGCGGGTGCTGAAGGTGATGATGAAGCTGCTCCTCCTCCTGCTTCTGGGCGGACTGCTGATGATCCCGCTGCTTGCCGTCGCGGGCGCCATCACGGCCATCACCGCCGGCTTCGGCATCATCGCCTTCCTCGCCACGCCATTTGTCGCCCTGATGCTGGTGCAGAAACTGTCGCTGATCCTGCCCGCGGCCGCGCTCGAGGACCGGCTCAGCCTGCGCCAGTCATGGAGCGCCAGCGCCGGTCTCGGCTGGCCGATGGCCCTGGCGGCGCTGGTCATGGGCCTGTTGTCGGTCGTGATCACGCTGGCCTGGATCTGGGTGCTCGGGCTGGTCAAGGCGGCCGTTCCGGACGCCACCACCGCGCTTGCGGTATCGGCAGCGCTGCCGCTCGGCAGCGTCGGGGTCAGCGTCTGGCTCTTCGCCAGCCTGCACGCGACCTGCTACGGCCTCGTCCGGGAGCGTTATGCCGAGCGGGTGGGCCTGACGCCCGGCATCACCGACGCCGCCCGGACCCGCCACGAAGCGGCGGCCGCGATCGCCCGCGTTCGCAACATCGGCAAGTCCTGAGCGCCTGCAAGTGACACGAAACCATCATCCTTTGCCGTGTTGCAGTGCAAGGTGATTTCGTGGGAAGCTGCCGCCACTGCTCAACGGGAGTCCCTTTGAATGCTGAAGAACAAGACCGCCGTCATCACCGGATCGACCTCGGGCATCGGCCTTGGCTATGCCCGCGCGCTCGCCGCGCAGGGCGCCAACATCGTCATCAACGGCTTCGGTGACGCGGCGAAGATCGAGGCAGAACGCAGCGCCATCGAGAAGGACTTCGGGGTTCAGTGCGCCTATTCGGCTGCCAACATGATGAACGGCGAGGAGATCGCCACCATGATCCTGAACGCCGAGAACGAGTTCGGGTCGGTCGACATCCTGATCAACAACGCCGGCATCCAGCACGTGTCCCCGGTCGATGAGTTTCCGGTCGACAAGTGGGACGCGATCATCGCCATCAACCTCTCGTCGGCCTTCCACGCGATCCGTGCCGTCCTGCCGGGCATGAAGACCCGTGGCTGGGGCCGCATCATCAACACTGCCTCGGCCCATGCGCTGGTCGCCTCGCCCTACAAGTCCGCCTATGTGGCGGCCAAGCACGGCATCGCCGGACTGACCAAGACCGTGGCGCTGGAAGTGGCGGAAAAGGGCATCACCGTGAATGCCATCTGCCCGGGCTATGTCTGGACACCGCTGGTCGAGGCGCAGATCCCCGACACCATGAAGGCGCGCAACATGACCGAAGACGAGGTCAAGCGCGAGGTGCTGCTCAAGGCGCAGCCGACCAAGGAATTCGTCACGGTCGACCAGGTGGCCGCCCTCGCCGTGTTCCTCTGCTCCGATGCCGCTGCCTCGATGACGGGCACCCTGCTGCCGATGGACGGCGGCTGGACCGCCCAGTAAGGCATGACCGACCACCCTGCCAAGACGACCGACGCGGCCGGCCCGGGTCCCCGCCGCAAGCGCATCAACCTGGCCCTGCAGGGCGGAGGCGCCCATGGCGCCTTCACCTGGGGCGTGCTGGACTGGCTGCTGGAAGACGACCGCATCGACATTGACGGCATCTCCGGCACATCGGCCGGCGCGATGAATGCGGTGGCGCTCGCCAGCGGTTATCACGCCGGCGGCAGTGCCGGGGCGAGGGAGATGCTGCACCGCTTCTGGAGCAAGGTCAGCGAGCACGCCCTGCTGAGCCCGATCCGGCGGTCGCCGCTGGACATGATGCTCGGGCAGTGGAGCCTCGACTTCTCGCCGAGTTTTCTCGCTTTCGACCTGATGTCCCGCTTCGCCTCGCCCTACGAGTTCAACCCGCTGAACATCAATCCGCTGCGGGAGGTCGTCGAGCAGGTGGTGGATTTCGAGGCCGTGCGCGCCTGCGACGGCCTGCGCCTGTTTCTGGCCGCCACCAACGTCCACAGCGGCAAGATCCGGATCTTTTCCGGCAAGGACATCACGCTTGATGCGGTGATGGCTTCCGCCTGCCTGCCGCAGATGTTCCAGGCCGTGGAGATCGACGGCGTGCCCTACTGGGACGGCGGCTACATGGGCAATCCGCCGCTCTATCCCCTGTTCTATGAGACACGGACGGCGGACACGGTGCTTATCCAGATCAACCCGGTCGTGCGCGAGGAGACGCCGCGCACGGCGCGCGAGATCGTCAACCGGCTGAACGAGATCACCTTCAACTCGACGCTCTTGCGCGAAATGCGCTCGATCGAGTTCGTCAGCCGCCTGATCCGCGAAGGCAAGCTCAGCAACGACGCCTACATGGACGTGCGGCTGCACCGCATCGACGGGGAAATGCTCAAGCCGCTTCAGGCCTCCTCCAAGGTCAACGCGGAATGGGCCTTCCTGGAGGAGCTGTTCCGCATCGGCCGCGAGACGGCGGCAGCCTGGGTGGAGCGCAACTTCGACAGCATCGGCCATCGGTCGACGATCGACCTCAGAAGCGAGTTCGAGTGAACGCCTGTTCCCGGGTGCCGGTTAACATCGGTTAACCGGCACCTTGCAGATTGCGAGGCGGTCTGCAAGCTTCACAAATTGAATACTTAATTTTTACTTATCACAAAAGATCGAATTCATTCGACAGGACCAATCTCACGCAAACCATTTGGCAATACATTTGACCTAGGTTGAATGTGCTGATTGTCAGGTTGTGCGTCGTCAGCGTCTGCGGACGGAAGAAAGTGGCACCTGCGACCCCGCCACTTTCTTCCGTGCCGCTCTGCCCCTCTCCTCCCCCCTTGCTTCTGGACCACCGAACGTCCTGCCCGCGCGCTGCCCGCGTCGGCAGCGCCCTTGCGTCGTGCGCACAAAGGTCTAGAACGTCGGGAGCATCAAGGAGACTGCCCATGGTAACGTCCCGTGCCTTTCCCGGTCTGGCATCCGCCCTGCTCGTCGTCGCACTCGCCGCCCTGCCGGCGGGGGCCCAGGATCAGACACAGGAAACGGCGCAGGACCCGGCCCGGGGCCAGGCCGCAGAGATCCTGCGCAATCGTGGCTGCCCGGACTGTGACCTGCGGCTCATCACCCTGCGCGGCCTGCAGATGGCCGGGGTGAACCTGGCGCAGGCAACCTTGCGCGAGGCGGATCTCAAGGAAATCGTCCTTGCAGGCGCCAGCCTTGCCGGTGCCGACCTGCGCCGCGCCGAGCTGGAGCGCGCGGATCTGTCGGGGGCCGATCTGACGGGCGCCTCGATGCGGGGCGTGGACATGGAAAAGGCCACCCTGCCCGGCGCCCTGCTGATCGAGGCAGACCTGCGCGACAGCGACTTGAACGAAACGCGCATGGAGAATGCCGACTTCACGGATGCAGACCTGCGCAATGCGTCCTTCATCCGGGCCGCCCTGATGCGGGCCACGTTTGCCGGCGCGAAGATGGACGGGATCGACCTGGAGCGGGCGGACGCCTCGGGAGCGAGTTTCGCCGGCGCCCGGCTGGTGCAGGCGGACCTCGACCGCGTCATCGCCCGGGGAGCGTCCTTCCGCGATGCCGACATGACCGGAGCACGGCTGAGCAGCGCCGACCTGTCCGGCGCCGACCTGTCGGGGGCCGATCTGACCGATGCCCTCCTGCGCAACACCCGGCTGACGGGCGCCGATCTCAGCACGGCGCGCGGCCTGTCGCAGGAGCGGATCATCAACGCCTGCGGCGACGCCTCCACCCGGCTGCCCGGCGGCATCACGCTGAAACCCTGTTCCTGAATGCAGAAAGGCCGGGCAAATGCCCGGCCTTGCGCAGATCCTTGCTCCGGACCGCTCAGAACAGGTCGAAGGAGAAGCGGTAGGTGACGCCCGTTCCGATGTTGAACTGGTCCTTGCTGCCGGCCTTGACCAGCGGGCTCTTGCCGGCATCGCCGATCAGGCGGTCGTATCCGCCCTGCAGATGCAGCTTGACCTTGTCGTTCAGGTCATAGGTGAAGCGGGTCTCGAGGCCGACGCTCTTGAAGCCGCCACCCGCCTTGTAGCGGGGCAGGCCGCTTGCGGCCGACTCGGCTGCCGACACGCTGAAATAGGTGTCCATGTACTTGGAGGAGGCAAAGCCCGCACGCGGACCAATGCTCCATTCAAGCCGGTCCATCGGACGGGTGATCAGGTCCGCCCCGAGCTGGCCGACCTGGCCGGTGTGCCCGTTGAAGCCCTGACGCAGCTCGGCGAACACGCGGAAATACTCCGCCTGGTAGCCAGCGCCGAGACCGGCTTCCAGCGCCCAGTTGATCTTCCGGGTGCCACGCAGGTCCTTGTCGTCGGACGGCTTGCGCTCGCCGACGAAGTTGAACGACGGGAAGAAGAACAGGCCGGTCTGCTTCTGGCCGTCCGCCACCTGGCCGAGGCCCGGCAGATAGAAGCGGCTCACGGCAAAGATCGGCATCGGCGAGATCAGGTAAGAGTCCGAGCCATCGTAGCGCGGCTTGGCCATGGCCCCCAGACCGATGTCGAGCACATACTGGGTCTGCGGCAGGGGAGCGGTGTCCTGGGCGAAGGCAGAGCCTGCCCCGAGCAGGACTGCGGCGGCGGAGCCGAGGGCGAGAAAACGAGACGAGAGCTTCATGTCGGATCCGGGTTAGAACTGACCGTGGCCGTCACATTACAGGACAAAAGCGACTGCAGGGTTACCGGTCTGTCAATTTCGTCGGACTGTGTCGGCAATGACACGCCTCATACGCGCAGGACGGCGGATGGTTCACCCGACCGAAGCAGATCTGCGTTTTCCTCAAGGCCGCAGCGAGACGATGTAGGCCGCGAGATCGCGGATATCCGGATTGGAGAGGCCCATGTCCGGCATTTTCGGATGCGGGTCAGCCAGAAAGGTCTCGATCTTCTCGCGCGTCATGTCCGGGTTTGCGGCGATGTCGAAGAACGACGGCACCCCGATCGTCGCCGCGCGGTCCTGATTCTGGGCAACCACATGACAGGCCGCGCACCATTGCCGCGCGAGGCGCCCGCCCGCGTCGGCCTGTCCGGCGCCAGCCGCGACCGGCGCAACACCGGCGCCCGACAGCAACACCAGCGACGCGCCCACCAGGACGCGCAGCCATCCCCGGCGAGGGGACGGGCGCAGCGGGTGGCCCGGACACACGGACCGCGGCAGGGGCATGGGCAGGAGTAGGGGCATCATCAGGTCCTCGGCAACCGGCCGCCTCAATCCGGCACGGAGGGCGAACCTAGGCTGCAGGACGACATGACGCCTTGCGCAAGATCAAGGCCTGCCCCCCGGTCGGCGAGCAACCGCCCAAGAAGCTCCGGGAACTGCGGCATCTCGGCCAGCACGAACCGGCTGCGGCGGGGATCGGAAAACCCAAGGACCGCATAGCCGTGCACAAGCGACCAGACGGCAATCTCGAGGGCCGGATCAGGCGCCGGCGCCCGGCTGGAAAACGGCAGGCAGGCGAGGCGCAGCTCCGCATAGGCCGCTTCGGAGGAGGCCATCAGGCTGGCGTTGGTGCGGTCGACCTCGCCGGTCAGGAACATGACGTGGAACAGGCCGGCGTGGTCGGCGGCAAAGCGGAGGTAGCCGGCACAGACCCCCTGCAGCCGGGCCATCGGGTCCGTGCCCGCGTCCCGGCGTGCCTCGCGCATGGCCTCGGTGAAGAGGTCGAAGGCCCGGGCTGCCACGGCAGTCAGGAGGTCAGGCAGGCCCGCGAAATGATGCGCCGGGGCCGCATGGGAGACGCCGGCCCGGGCCGCTGCCCGGCGCAGGGTCAGGCCCGCAGGTCCCTCGGCATTCAGAAGCTCGATCGAGGCCGCGATCAGGGCTTCGCGCAGGTTGCCGTGATGATGCGGACGCGGAGCGGCAGCCAGAGTCGAGGCCGGAGTCGTGGCCGGGGTAGAGGCCGGAATCAAGGCTGGAGGTGCAGGTGATGCCGGCGCACCCGCCTGTCCCGGAGTGGCCCCGTCGGCTCGAGGGTCCCGGGTCACGGCGCGGCCGGAGGGCGGTTTCGGGGTGGTCATGAGCCATTTAGGCCCGCCATCTTGACACTGTCAAGAAGTCTGCCACGATGCCGTATCTTTACAGTGTCAAGGAGACCTCGATGCCTGTTTCCCTCCGCTCGTCCCGCCTGGGCCTGGCCCTGCTCACGCTGTCATGCCTCGTCGTCGCGCTGGCGTCCTGGCGCACGGCGGTCGCTCCCTTCGAGCTGGCGATGGCGCACATGGTCCACTACCTCGACGGCTACAGGCTGCCGATGTATGCGCACATCATCTTCGGGCCGGTCGCGCTCGCGCTGGTTCCGTTGCAGGTCTGGCGCGGCTCGCGGCGCAGACCCGCCCTCCACCGCTGGAGCGGACGGCTCTATGTCCTGTCGATCCTTCTCGCCGCCCTCGGATCGCTGGCGATGCTGCCGGCCTACCAGGGCTCGACCTTCACCGCGGCCGGCTTCCTGACCCTTGCCCTGCTCTGGATCGCGACGACCGGAATGGGGCTCGTCCGGGCCCTGCAGGGCCGGTTCGACGATCACCGGATCTGGATGCTGCGCTCGGCCGCACTCACGGTCGCTGCCGTCACGCTGCGGCTGATCATGTTTCCGCTGATGGCCTCGGGGCAGTCCGTGCTGGAGACCTATGAGATCACGGCCTGGGGCAGCTGGCTGATCAATCTGGTTGCGGTCGAGGCCTGGCTGGCCTGGCGCGACCGCTGGCGCCTCGCCTGACCGCCCGGCCTGATCGCACCGCATGGTCGCCCCGCCTGATCGCCCCACGCCCGGGCCGGGACTGCGGGAAGCAACAAGGCCCACGTGCGCGGTGGACCGCTGAGCGCGCAGCGCCGGATCGGCTGTCGGCACGCGCAAGCCAGAGGACGGAGGACAGAAAAGCAAAAAGCCGCCTTCCGGCGGCCTTGTCGCTGCTCTCGACCCGAGAGAAAATGGAGCGGGCGAAGGGATTTGAACCCTCGACCCCAACCTTGGCAAGGTTGTGCTCTACCCCTGAGCTACACCCGCATCCTGCACGCCGGAGGGTAACCCGGCCGCGACCTCTGAACCACACTTCTTCCGCGGCCATGCGACCTGAGGAAGAAATGGAGCGGGCGAAGGGATTTGAACCCTCGACCCCAACCTTGGCAAGGTTGTGCTCTACCCCTGAGCTACACCCGCATTTTCCGGCGCCCGGCATTGCCGCCCGCCGTCGAGGTGGGGTGTATATGAACCAAGCCGGTTCAGATTGCAACAGGGTTTTTTGCGCCTTTTTCGCCCCTGCCGCCCCCCTTGTGGACGAGCTGTGGAAAGCGCGGAATGGGGCACCGGCCGGCCGGGGTTAAGCTTGGGGCAGAAGGGCGCACCGGAACCTTAGCGCGTCGCCTGCCGCCTTGAGCGGGGCAAGCCGCTTCGGCTAGAACATCGCCCACGACAGACGACCGCGCCGCCGTGCGCCCCCTGCAGGAGTTCCCGATGCCCGCGACCCGCGATGACCTGATGGCCTTCTTCGACAAGCTGGGCATCAAGACCACGACCGTCGATCATCGGCCGGTCTTCACCGTTGCGGAAGGCGCCGACATCCACGCCCGCATCCCGGGCGCGCACACCCGCAACCTCTTCGTCAAGGACAAGAAGGGCAAGCTGTTCCTGATCGTCGTGCTGCATGATGCGACGGTGGACCTGAAGCAGGTCCACACGCTGATCGGCGGGTCGGGCCGCGTGTCCTTCGGTTCGCCGGAGCAGATGATGCAGTATCTCGGCGTGGTCCCCGGATCGGTGACACCCTTCGGACTGATCAACGACACCGGTCAGGACCTGACGGCCATCTTCGATGCGGCGATGATGCAGCACGAGGTGCTCAACTTCCACCCGCTGTCGAACGACGCCACCACCACCATCTCGCGCGACGACCTGCTGGCCTTCGCCCGCGGCTGCGGCCACGATCCACTGGTGATTGCAGTCACCGAGGAAGCGAAAGCGCAGGGTTTGTAATTCTAGAGCCAAGCGTCCATGTTATGGACAAGACGACGGTCGGCGCCAATGAAACCAGCGCCGGACCAATGGCATGCGGCCGTCCTGGACGGCCGGAGTTCAAGGGACCTGAGGATCATGAGCACAGGGAGCTATTCGATGGGCGGCCAGGTCGGGGGCGGCTTCGGCGGAAGCTTTGGCGGCGGCGGCTTCGGGGGTGGCGGCGCACGCCCGGCGCAAACGCCGGCAGCAGGCGGCGACGACCTGATCAAGGACGTGTCGACGGCCAGCTTTGCCCGCGACGTTCTTGAGGCCTCGCGCCAGCAGCCCGTCCTCGTCGATTTCTGGGCCCCCTGGTGCGGCCCGTGCCGCCAGCTGACGCCGATCATCGAGGCTGCCGTCCGGGCCGCCAAGGGCAAGGTCAAGCTGGCGAAGATGAACATCGACGACCATCCGGAAGTCGCCGGCCAGCTCGGCATCCAGTCGATCCCGGCGGTCATCGCCTTCAAGAACGGCCAGCCGGTGGACGGCTTCATGGGCGCCCAGCCGGAAAGCCAGGTGAAGGCCTTCATCGACCGGCTGGGAGGCCCGGCCGCGCCTGGTGGTCCGGAAGACCTGCTGACCGAGGGGGAGACCCTGCTGGAGGCCAAGGACTTCGGCCACGCGGCCCAGATGTTCGCCGCCGTGCTGCAGATGGAGCCGGAAAATGCCCGCGCGCTGGCCGGCCTGTCCCGCTGCTATCTCGGCGCCGGTGACCTTGAGCGCGCCCGCCAGGCGCTCGACATGGTGCCGGAAGCCGGCCGCAAGGAGGCGGCCTATGCCGCAGCACAGGCTGCGCTGACCCTGGCCGAGCAGGCCGAAGCGCTCGGCGATCTGGCCGAGCTGGAGGCCCGGATTGCGGCGGATCCGGCCGACCACCAGGCCCGCTTCGACCTCGCCCTCGGGCTGAATGCCCGCGGCAACCACCAGGCCGCGGTCGATCACCTGATCGAGATCGTGCGCCGGGGACGGGACTGGAACGAGGACGCCGCGCGCAAGCAGCTGCTGCAGTTCTTCGAGGCCTGGGGCCCGAAGGAGCCTGCGACAAATTATGGCCGCCGCAAGCTGTCGTCCGTTTTGTTCTCCTGATCGTAGAAGGAGCGCGGGACAGACAGTCCCGCGCGCCAACGAAGCGAGGACGAGATCATGCAGGCCGGGAACGCCCACTACCGCACGCTGAAGGACCTGCCGGCAACGCTGCCGGTCTTCCCGCTGTCGGGGGCCCTGCTGCTGCCGCGCACCCAGCTGCCGCTCAACATCTTCGAGCCGCGTTACATCGCCATGATCGATGCGGCGCTGGCCGGGGCACGTCTCATCGGCATGGTGCAGCCGGCGCTCGGGCAGCCCGATGCAGCGCGTCGGCCGGCACTTGCCCGCGTCGGCTGCGCCGGCCGGATCACCAGCTTCCAGGAGAGTGGCGACGGCCGCTATCTGATCACCCTGCAGGGTGTCGCCCGCTTCCGGCTGGCGGACGAACTGGATGCCATCACCCCGTTCCGCCAGGCCGCCTGCGACTTTGCGCCCTTCGCCCGCGATCTGGAGACCGGAGCCGGCGAGAGCGAGGTTGACCGGGAAGGACTGCTGCGCGCCTTCCGGGCCTATCTCGATGCCCATGGCATGGAGGCGGACTGGGACAGCGTCGACAAGGCCGAGACCGAGGTCCTGGTCAACGCCCTGTGCATGATGAGCCCCTACGGTCCGGCGGAAAAGCAGGCGATGCTCGAGGCCGTCGACCTGAAGACACGGGCCGAGACGCTGGTTGCGATCACGGAGATTGACCTGGCGCGTTCGGCAGGCAATGACGGCGGCGCAACACTGCAGTGAAGCCCACAGGACTGGACAAGAGATGACCGACGACACCCCGCGCCACAGCGAGCGCAAGATCGACCGCAAGATGCTGGAGCTTCTGGTCTGTCCGGTGACGAAGACGACGCTGGAGTATGACGCCGCGCGTCAGGAACTGGTCTCCCGCGTGGCGAAGCTCGCTTACCCGATCCGCGACGGCATTCCGATCATGCTGGCCGACGAGGCGCGCAAGCTGGACGACTGAGGCCACCGCGCCTCCGGTGGCGGCATCAGGTTCAGGGCACCAGCAGACGGCGGAGACGGTCAGCCAGATCCGCCGCATCGCCGCTGACCCTCACCTGCTTCAGCCGGGCGGTCGCGCCGCCTTCGACCCGCACCAGGCTCTTGCCGAGCCCGAGTGCTCCGGCCAGCAGTGCCTCGAGCGCCGCATTGGCCGCCCCTTTTTCCGGCACCGCCCGCACCCGGGCCAGAAGCACCTGGCGACCGTCGGACAGCGTCCCGATCCCGTCAAGCGACTCGCGTGCGGCCTTCGGGGTCAGCCGCACGGACAGGACAAGGCCGTCCCGGTCGGCCCG
Source organism: Pannonibacter sp. XCT-53 (assembly GCF_009915765.1). Taxonomy (NCBI): domain Bacteria; kingdom Pseudomonadati; phylum Pseudomonadota; class Alphaproteobacteria; order Hyphomicrobiales; family Stappiaceae; genus Pannonibacter; species Pannonibacter tanglangensis. Next base: position 79,500 of record NZ_JAABLQ010000004.1, on the reverse strand, counting down.
GAACGGCAGGGCGGTATCGGCCACGACGGGAAACGCCGCAGGATCAGAAGACGTAGGGATAGACGTACCGCATGATCACGTTCTGCAGCAGGAAGATGCCGAGCAGAAGCACGATCGGGGACAGGTCGAGGCCGTTGAGCGAGGGAACGACACGGCGGATCGGACGCAGGACCGGTTCGGTGAGATTGTAGAGGACCTGCCCGATGGTCGCGATGAACTGGTTGCGGGTGTTCACGACGTTGAAGGCATAGAGCCAGGAGAAGATGGCGCTGGCGATGATCACATAGGTGTACATCGAGAGCACCAGGAGAAGCAGGTCGAGAATTGAACGCATCGTGGGGTCCGTGTCCGGTTTGGCCGTTTTGCATGATGTAGCGGCCCCCCTCTGCCCCTGCAAGCCGCGATCGTGCAATAGCCTTAAGCGAAGCGCTTGACAGGCTTGCCGGGCCTCTCCTAAATGCCCGCACCGGAATGGGGCCGTAGCTCAGATGGGAGAGCGCTGCAATCGCACTGCAGAGGTCAGGGGTTCGATTCCCCTCGGCTCCACCAGTTCCCCTCCGTCCCGATCCTGACCGCTGACGCAGGTGGCCCTGAGCGCCGCCCGATCATGCCTCGCGTCTCGCTGCGCGCGCGACGCCCCCATGCCGTCAGCACCTCAGCCTGTCGCCCGGTCGAACGCGAAATCGGCCGTCACAGCTGCGTGATACGAGGCCGCTGTGCCACCGGCAGCGAAAACCTCGTCAGGCAGACCGGCGTTGTGGACCTCCACCTGGATGGCCAGCTGCCGCAGCGCGGGAGAGACAAGGATGTGATCCAGCGTCTGGAAGCGACCGCCGTGCAGCACCGTCCCGCGCCGCCCATCCGGACGCACCCCGTCCAGCGCCGACAGGCTGCGGCCCGCGAGATCGGGGTTCCCGGTGTCGTCGGCACCGGCCGCCAGCAGCCGCAGGGCAGCCGACGACAGGTCGGCATTGAAGTCTCCCGCCAGCGCGATCAGCGCATCCGGATCGGCAGCGAGACGCTCCTCCACCCAGAGCCGCGCCTCGAGGGCCTGGGCCACCTGCTTCACCGCCGCAAGGAAATAGCCCTCCGCCCAGGCGGCGCTGCTGCCCCAGCGGTCAGCGGCAAGCTTGCCGCCCGCCACCGGCGCGGCGATGGGTGCCCGCAGGTGCAGGCACAGGACATGCAGCGGACGCCCGTCCGGCAAGGCGATCGTGACGGCCAGCAGCGGCCGGTCGAACAGGATCGGCAGCGGTGCCGCGACCGGCGGGTCCGCCGTCTGCGGACGCCACAGCGGCGGCATCACGCGGGTGTTCCAGAGCGTCTCCGCGCGCAGGATGGGGTGGCGCGAGACGACGGCCAGATTGTGCCGGTCCGCCGGACCATGCCCATCGGCGCGCAGGCTGGTGACCACCGGGAAGTCCGCATAAGGGGTGCCGGCCAGAAGCTGCTCCAGCGCCAGATGCTGGCGCAGCGTCGCCCCCGGCGGCTTCTGCGCGTTGATCTCCTGCAGGCACAGGACGTCGGCCGACAGGGCGACGAGCCTTGGCCGGAGCGCGCTGATTCGCGGCACGAGCCGCGCCGGATCGTCGGTCTCGGCGCCGAAGGATTCCAGATTGTAGGTGGCAATCCGCATGGACGCGCGCTCCCCGCCCGGATCAGGCACCCCAGCCTTGCGCGGACAGCGCAATCAGGCAAGGTGGCAGGAAACCGGACCGGACCTCGACCATGACCCTTGCTGCCCCCGACAAGCCCTGCCCCTGCGGCTCGGGCCAGACCCTTGCGCTCTGCTGCGGCCCCGCGATCAGCCGGGCCGTCCCGGCCCGGACGGCCGAGGCGCTGATGCGATCCCGCTACACGGCCTATGTGCTGCAGGACATCGCCTACCTGAAGGAAACCCTCTGGCCGAAGTTCCAGCCGGGCTTCGACGCAGAGGCAACCGCCCGCTGGGCCCGCGAGAGCCGCTGGACCGGGCTGACGGTGCTGAAGGTTGACCGCGGCGAGGCCCCGGCACGCGAGGGCACCGTGCTGTTCGAGGCCCGCTATCTGGCCGGCGCCGCGCTGCACACCCACCGCGAGCTCAGCCAGTTCCGCAAGTCCGGCGGCCGCTGGTACTATGTGGAGGCGCTTTCGGAGCGATGACATCTGCTGCCCGTTGAGCAAATCCTAAGGGCAGCCATGCCATGGATTGCAGCCGGAGCGGCGAGCGGAAGGGCAACACGGGGTGGCGGTGGACACAGGCGCAGGCAGGAAACCGGCGACCGGCGCCGGTGCGCGGCTGGCAGGGCTGCAGGCCCGGCTTGCGGCCCGGCTGCCCGGAGGCGGTGCCGGACGCATGGCGCTGGTCACATTCGGCATCCGGATTGCTGGCGCCGCGCTGGCCTATCTGTCCCAGGCCGTGCTCGCCCGCTGGATGGGCGCCCATGACTACGGCGTCTTTTCCGTCGTCTGGACGCTGGCGCTGGTGCTCGGACTGCTCGCCTGCCTCGGCTTTTCCGCCTCCCCCGGTCGCTTTGTGCCGCAGCATGCCGGCGAACCGGACCAGCGGCGCCTCAGGGGCTTTCTCGAGCTCAGCCGGCTGATTGCCCTTGCCGCCGCCTGCGTGCTGACCCTTGTCGGACTGGAGGTGCTCATCCGCGCGAGGGGGAGCGTGGACCCGGCCTATGTCTGGCCGGCGGCCTTCGCCCTGTTGGCGGTGCCCCTGTTTGCCCTCACGGCCGTGCAGGACGCGATCGCGCGCAGCTATGACATGCCGGCCCTCGGCCTGCTGCCCAGCTTCATCTTCCGCCCCCTGCTGCTGCTCCTGTTGCTGCTGCCCCTCGTCGCGACAGGCCATGTGGTGACCGCAACCCTGACCGCCGCCGCCGCCCTCGCGGCCAGCCTGCTCGTAACGGCATACCAGGCCCGCCAGCTGTCGCGGGCCCTGAAGACCCGCGTGGCACCGGGCCCGGCCAGCTATGACACCCGGCTGTGGTTGCGCGTCTCGCTGCCGCTGCTGATGGTCGAGGGGTTCCTCCAGCTCCTCAGCAGCGCCGATGTGGTCATGGTCAGCTTCTGGCGCCCGCCGGACGAGGTCGCGGTCTATTTCGCCGCCGCCAAGACCCTGGCGCTGGTACAGTTCGTGCATTTTGCGGTGCGCGCTGCCTCGGCCCACCGGTTTGCGGCGCTGGCGTCGGCTGCCGACCCCGGCGCCCTCAGCCACTATGCCCTGCAGGCGAGCCGCTGGACCTTCTGGCCATCGCTGGCGGCCGGCCTCTGTCTCGTGGCGGCCGCACCGCTGCTGCTGTGGCTATTCGGACCGGAGTTCCGGTCCGGAGCCCCGCTCGTGGCGGTCCTGCTCGTCGGCATTCTCGTCCGCGCAAGCCTGGGCCCGGTCGATGCACTCCTGTCGATGAGCGGTCACCAGATGGCCTGCGCTGCCGTCTATGGCGCTGTCTTCAGCCTGAATGTCGCGCTGAACGCGCTGCTGATCCCGAGCCACGGCCTGCTGGGCGCCGCCACCGCCACGGCGCTGGCGGTCGTGGCCGAAACCGTCGCGCTGGCGGTCCTGACCTGGCGACGGCTGGGCTTCGTTCCCTTCGCCCTGCTTCCCCTGCCGGCCACCGCGCCAAGAGGACCCCACGCCGGATGACCCCGACCCGCCCGCCTGCCGATACGACAGCCAGCCTGCCATCGACCCGCCCGGGTAGCGGGTCGGGGCGCCTGACGGCCCGCCTGCGCCCGGTCGAGGCCTCGCCCGCCTGGGCGGCGCTGGCGGAGGTTGCAATCGAGCCCAATCCCTTCTTCTGCCCGGCCTTCCTGCTGCCCTACGCCCGACACATGATGCGGGACCGGCTGATGCTGGCAACGGTCGAGGAGGCTCCAGATAACCATGGCGGCCAGGACGCGGCACGGGACATCGCAGCGGACGGCGGCACGGCCGGAGGACGCTGGCTGATCGCGGCCCCTGTCGGCCTGCAGACGGCAGGCCTCCTGCTGCGCAGCCCCGCGCTCTGGGCCTCCGACTATGGCCCCGTCGGGACGCCGCTGGTCCACCCCGACTGCACGCCGGAGGCAGCGGCGCTGTTTCTGCAGACAGCCGCCGGTCTTGGCCCCTGGCCGGGCGCGCGCCTCCTCGACCTGCCCTTCCTTGTCACCGGGGGACCGGTCATGTCGCTGCTCCGGGCGGCCACATCCGGCTGGTCGGGCCAGTCGATGGCCGGCCAGGCGGAACGGGCGGCCCATGCCGGCGGCACCGAGGGCGCCCGCCAGCATGACGAGGTGATGTCGGGCAAGCGGCGCAAGGAGTTCGACCGGCTGTCGCGCCGGCTGGCGGAGCTTGGCACGGTCACCGAGGAACGGCTGCGCGGTGCAGCCGCCTGCGATGCCTTTCCGGAGTTTCTCGCCCTCGAAGCCGCCGGCTGGAAGGGCGAGGGCCGCACGGCACTCGGATCAACCCCGGACACGCGCGCCTTCGCCCTCGCCTTCATCGCCGCCCTGGCAGGGCAGGACGCGCTCTGCCTCGAGGTCCTGAGGCTGGATGGCCGCGCGATCGCCATGCTTGTGCAGGTGGAACACCAGGGCCGGACGCACGCCTGGAAGATCGCCTATGATGAAGGCCTTGGCCGTTTCTCGCCCGGCCAGCGTGTGACGCTGCAGGCCCTGCGCCATGCGGCTGCCGATCCGCGCCTGCCGCTGGGCGGCGATTCGCTGGCTGTGCCGGATCACCCGATGATCAATCCGCTGTGGCGCGGCCGTCTGGCTTACGCAAGGCTCGAGCTGTCCGACGGTCCGCTCGCGCCCCTGGCCCGGCAGGCGCTCGCGGTCGACCGCCTGTGCCGTCGCCTCGCCCGCCACATCGTGCATCGCCTCCGGCGGCTCGCTGCCGGACGCCAGGGTTAGGCGGGGTCCAGGCGGGGGGCAAGGCCGGGGCCGGAGGCGCCCGCCCGACGTGCCTGTGCCCGATCCGCCCCTGCCCCGCCGGTCTGGCTAGTCGCCGGCCCGGGCCCGTTCACGCAGGGCACGGCGGATGATCTTGCCCGTGGTGGTCATCGGCAGTTCGTCGAGGAAGCTGATCTCGCGCGGATACTCGTGCGCCGACAGGCGCGTGCGCACATGCGCGCGGATCTCTGCGGCCAGCGCCTCGCTCGGCTGATGGCCGTCGGCCAGGACGATGTAGGCCTTGACGATCTCGGTCCGGAGCGGATCCGGCTTGCCGACGGCCGCCGCCAGCGCCACTGCCGGGTGGGTCAGCAGGCAGTCCTCGATCTCGCCCGGTCCGATGCGGTAGCTCGCCGAGGTGATGACATCGTCGTCCCGGCCGATGAACTCGACATAGCCGTCGGCATCCATGACGCCCTGGTCGCCCGTGGTCATCCAGTCGCCGATGAACTTTTCCGCCGTTGCCTCCGGCTTGTTCCAGTACTGCAGGAACATCACCGGATCCGGGCGCCGGATGGCGATCTGGCCTTGCGTGCCGCGCGGCAGTTCCGTGCCGTCGGGCGCGATGATCGCCACCTGATGCCCGGGAATGACGCGTCCGATCGCCCCGGCGCGCGACACGCCGAGCCCGGCGCAGGAGCCAAGCACGGCGTTGCACTCGGTCTGGCCATAGAATTCGTTGACCGGCAGACCAAGCTCGGCCTGCGTCCATTCAAAGGCCTCGCGGCCCAGCGCCTCGCCGGCCGAGCCGATGCTGCGCAAGGCAAGCGGAAACCGGCGGGCCGGTCGCTCGACCGACCGCATGATCTTCAGCGCCGTCGGCGGCACGAACACATTGCGCACGCCCTGCGTCGCCATCAGGTGGAAGGCCTGCTCGGGATCGAACTTCTGTTGCGCGAAGGCGATCACCGGCACGCCGAGATGCAGCGACGGAAACAGCGCGTTGAGCAGCCCGCCCGCCCAGGCCCAGTCGGCGGGCGTCCACAGGAGATCGCCCGGCTGGCCGAGGAATTCCTGCGACAGCTGGATCCCCGGCAGATGGCCGAGCAGCACCCGGTGTCCGTGCAGCACGCCCTTGGGCTGACCCGTGGTGCCCGAGGTGTAGATCATCAGCGCCGGATCATTGAGCCCGGTGTCGAGGCAGGCGAAGCGGTCGCTCGCGCGTGCGGTCAGATCGGCAAGACCGAAGGCGCCATCGCCCGGGCCGTCGATGCTGATCACGAGGCCGAGACCGGCAAGTCCGGCGCGCAGCGGCGCGATCTTGGCGAGCCCTGCCGCATGGGTGACGAGGGCGCGCGCGCCGGAGTCGGTCAGCCGGTAGCGCAGGGCATCAACCCCGAACAGCGCGGCGAGCGGCACCGCGACGGCGCCGATCTTGTAGACGGCCAGATGCACGACTGCCGTCTCCGGTGCCTGCGGCAGCAGCAGGGCGACCCGGTCGCCGGCCCGGATGCCATGCGCCTGCAGCGCATTGGCAAGGCGATTGGAGGCGGCCGCAAGCGCCCCGTAGCTCCAGTCGGTAACGCGGCCGTCGGCGGCGACCTGCCGGATGGCCAGCCGGCCGGGTTCACGCGCGGCCCAGTCATCGCAGGCCGAGCGGGCGATGTTGTAGCGCTCCGGCAGGCTCCAGGAGAAGCCGGCCGTGAGGCTGTCGAAATCCTCTGCCCGGCTGAGCATCGGCTGATCCTTTCCCCTGTGCGACGAGGCGGAGCCTAATCAGCCCCGTGCTGCAGCGCAATAGACGGCGAAGGACTGCCGTCGAGGCAGGAGATCTTTCAGTTCAGCGTCACGAGGCTGGCGTTGAGGGCCGAGGCATAGCCGACCCATAGCGCATAGGGCACGAACAGGAGCGCGGCGATGCGGTCCTGCGTCCAGGTCGCGCGGATGAACAGGACGATGGTGATGAGCATGGCCAGGATAAGACCTAGGCCAAGATCGAGCCGGTGCAGCGTGAAGACCACCGGGCTCCAGGCAAAGTTCAGGACGAGCTGCACAGTCCACAGACGGAACGGCGCGCGGGTGGCGCCGAGAGCGAGACTGCGCCACCCGGCCACGGCAATGGCGAGATAAAGAACGGTCCAGACGGGACCAAAGAGCCAGTTCGGCGGCGTGAACCCGGGCTTGACCAGGCCGGCGTACCAGGCGCCCGGCAGGTTGGTCGCCCCGATGAGCAGCCCGCCCCCGGATACGACCAGGATGAACAGACCAAGCGTGATCAGCGATCTCGGCGCCATGTGATGCTCCCGGATGCGCCGGCCGGCTGACCGCAGGCGGCAAGGACAGGCTGACGGGAAAGGAGGCGGACGCTGTCACGCCCGCCACCGGCTTCCCTGCCAGGGTTCAGTTTTCCAGCTTCTCTGCCATCACGCCGATGGTCTTCACATAGACCTCGGCCTTGTTCCATTCGCGCAGCACATCCTCGTTGGGCGTGCCCGGGCCCCAGCTCTCGCCGGTCCGCCACCCTTTCTGCTTCAGGTAGTTGGCGGTCGAGGCCAGAACGTCGGGAATGGAGCGGATGAGATCGCGCTTGCCGTCGCCGTCGTAGTCCACGGCATAGTTGAGATAGGAGGTCGGCAGGAACTGGGTCTGGCCAAGCTCGCCGGCCCAGGCGCCGCGCATGTCCTCGGGCTCCTTGTCGCCGCGCTCGATGATCTTGAGAGCCGCAACCAGCTCGCGGGTGAAGAACTCGCTGCGCCGGCAGTCGTAGGACAGCGTCGCCAGCGAGCGCACCACCTGCATCTTGCCCGATCCCGAGCCATAGCCCGTCTCGAGGCCCCAGATCGCGAGGATGATCTGCGGCGGGATGCCGTAGTCCCGCTCGATGCGGGAGAACAGGCCGCCATACTGGGCCCACAGGGTCTGCCCACGCTTGATCAGCGCATTGTTGACGCGGCGCTTGTAGAACTCGTCGAAGCTCAGCTTGAAGGAGCGCTGGCCCCGGTCGAGCTTGATCACCTGTGCGTCATAGGTGAGGCCGTCCAGCGCCGAGCGCACGGTGAAGGAGCTGAGGCCATGCGTGCTGGTCGCTTCGTCCTTGAACGCCTCCAGCCAGGCCGAGAAGCCGTTGGCATCCTGGCCGCATTTCGGAGCCGCAACAGCCGCTCCGGCAAGGGACACCGACACACCGAAAGACAGACAGGCAACGAACGAGCGCAGCGCCTTGCGCATGAGAGGACCTCCGACTGGAAAGAAGCGGCGCCCTGACGTGGCGCATCCCTCGCAACACGACAGGAATGTGGCGGATTTCCGTCCGGTTAACCCATCAGCCAGACGTTTTTTCTCCGGCAAGTGTTCCGCAACTTCTCTGGGGCAGTCTCGGGATCGGGTCAGGTCGCCCGACGCGCCGGCCCGTCGCCCTTGCGGGCCAGACAGAGGGAGGAGCCGGAATGCGTGCATCCGAACCGAACACCCAGACCGAATTCGAGCTGGAGCGCTACATCATCGAGCACCGCGACACCCGGGACGAGGCGGCCCCGGCGGCAGCGCATCCCGGGCTGCTGGCGATGCGCTACCTGTTCGAGAACGGACATCTCGCCGCATGCGGCTTCGCATCCGACGCAGATCCGTCCCGGCCGCTGCCGATGGACGCCCTCGCGGACGTCCAGGTCGCCGCACTCCAGACGACCCTTGCCGCACTGCGCAAGGCCGATGGCGCCCCGGTCGCCGCAGCAGTCCCGCGGGCCGGCTGAATGCTGCCCGCCGCCGGAAGAAAACCGGACAAGCTGTGACGCAGCGCACAGTCTGACGCAAGGCTCACGCCCATCGTATCCGCCGAGGCTGCGCGGACCGCAGCCAGGCGGGAGACGATGATGCGGGGACTGGCGTTCTGGTTCTTCATTTCGGCGATGCTCTATGGCCTCGGCGGCGTGGCCTTCGGACTGCAGATGGCCACGGCGCATGACCACAGCCTGGCGGCGGTGCAAGGCCACCTCAACGGTCTCGGCTGCCTCGCCATGGGCCTGTTCGGCCTCTATTACAACGCCGTGCCGCAGGCCGGCGAACGTCTGGCTGCCCGCCTGCACTTCCTTCTGTCGACCATCGGCCTGTGGCTGCTGATCCCCGGTGCGATCGTTGCCCTCAACGGCGGGCCTGCGCATCTCGCCAGCGCCGGCCTCGTCGTGACAGGCCTTGCCACACTGCTGTTTGCGGCCATCGTCGTGCGACACCGCCGGCCGGTTTCCCTGCGCGCCTGACCAGGACGCCGGCCGGAAAACCGGCCCCGCGACGACGCGTCCGGGCGGGCGGTGGCTTTTGTCCTTTTCAAGCCACCTGCGCCTGTGTAGCGATGGTGTCCGACGAGATCTGACCAAGAGATTGCGCATGTCCCTGGATGCCGATGCGATTGTCGACCGCCGCAGGCTGCGCCGGAAGCTGACCTTCTGGCGCCTTGCCGCCTTTGTCATCCTGGCCGCAGCCCTCGGCGCGGGCATCCTGGCCGTTTCCGGCCTCGATGTTCCCTCCAAGCGCGCGCCGCACATTGCCCGCATCGCGGTGGAAGGGGTCATCCTCGACGACCGCCGGCAGCTGGAGATGATCCGGGACATCGGCGAGTCCGGCACCGTGGAAGGCGTGCTCCTCTCGATCAATTCGCCGGGCGGCAGCACGACCGGCGGCGAGGCGCTCTTCGAGGCGCTGTCCGACCTGGCCGAAAAGAAGCCGCTGGTGGCCGAGATCCGCACCGTGGGCACCTCGGCCGGCTACATGATCGCCCTGTCGAGCGACCACGTCGTCGCCCGCTACAACTCGATCACCGGGTCGATCGGCGTGCTGTTCCAGTATGGCAATGTCGAAAAGCTGCTGGACACCCTCGGGGTCGAGATGGACGCAGTGAAGAGCTCGCCGCTGAAGGCCGAACCGGACTTCTACTCCTCCACCAGCCCCGAGGCACGGCAGGTGCTGGAGACCCTCGTCGGCGACAGCTACGACTGGTTCGTGCGTCTGGTCGCCGACCGCCGCGGACTGGACGAAGCGCGGGCGCGCGAACTGGCGAACGGCGCCATCCTCAGCGGCTACCGGGCCCGGGAAGTCGGGCTGGTCGATGCGATCGGCGGCGAGGAGACGGCCATCGCCTGGCTCGAGAGCGAGCGCAAGGTGCCGGCCAACCTCCCGGTCGTGACCTGGAAGGTCCCGGCCGAATCCGAGTCGCTGCCCTTCTCGATGCAGATCGGCCGCAGCCTCGGCGAGGGCGTCGCGAGCGCCCTGATCGGCCATCTCGCAGACGCTAAAGGATTGATTTCCCCGAGCCTTACGCTTGACGGGCTCGTCTCCGTTTGGCACGCTCCCAACGCGGCTGAGAAAGATGCAAGTCGAGGGGGCGGGGAATGATCAAGTCCGAGCTGGTTCAGCGCATCGCCGAACAGAACCCGCACCTCTACCAGCGGGACGTCGAGAACATCGTCAACGCAATCCTGGACGAGATCACCGAGGCGCTGATGCGGGGCGACCGCGTCGAGCTGCGGGGCTTCGGCGCCTTTTCCGTGAAGAACCGGCCCGCCCGCGTCGGGCGCAATCCGCGCACCGGCCAGAAGGTGGACGTGGACGAGAAATACGTGCCCTTCTTCAAGACGGGCAAGGAAATGCGCGAACGCCTGAATGATGGCGTCGACCACGGCGAGGACGACGACGACTGATCGTCGGCCTTCCAGCGAAAGGCTCCGGATTCGTGACAAGGTTCCTGAAGAACACGGTTCTCTTCCTCATCGCGCTCGTGCTGCTGCCCCTGTCCGTTGCCAACCGCCACGGCGTCGACATCGCGCTCAATCCGTTCGACCCGCAGGACCCCCGCCTCACGCTGACCGATGTGCCGCTGTTCTGGGTGATGTTCTGCGCCATCCTGGTCGGCATCGTCATCGGCGGCCTGGGGGCCTGGGCGAGGCAGGGCAAGTGGCGCCGGGAAGCGCGCGTGAAGCGCAATGAAGCCGACAAATGGCACCGCGAGGCCGACCAGCTGCGCGCTGCCGCAGCCGATCAGGCCGCAACCGCCTCTGCAGCCCTGCCCGCTCCGGGCAAGGACAGCCGTGCGGCCTGACGACGGCCGGACCAGAGCCTGTTTACAGTCTGAGCACCAGCCGCATCGGAGGGCAGGCGACCGGCAGCCAGCCTAGCGGGCAGCGGGCGGACGGTAGCTCGGCAGCGTCCAGCCGCGGGTGATCGCCCCCGCACGAAGGACGAATGCCGCTGCGGCCCCGATGATCGCGGCCGGCCAGAGGCTGAGGCCCAGGATCGTCAGGATCACGAAGACGGTCGAGCCGATCACCGCGGCTGAAATGTAGAGTTCCGGTTTCACGATCGCCGAGGGATCCCCCACGACCACGTCGCGCAGGATGCCGCCGAAGGTGGCGGTGGCCACGCCCATGAGCACCGCCACGACCGGCATTTCGGACACGGACAGGGCCTTGGCCGAGCCCATGACGCAATAGGCCGCAAGCCCGACCGCATCGGCCCAGCGCAGCGGCTTGCCCCAGCCCTCGACGATATGGGCGCCGAACCACATCAGCACGCTGACCGTGAAGCAGACCAGCAGGTAGCCTTCCGACCGGGTCCAGAACACCGGCACGCCGAGGATGAGATCACGCAGCGTTCCACCGCCGATCCCGGTCATCGTGGCGAAGAACAGGAAGGCGATCAGGTCCATGTTCTTGCGCGAGGCGACAATCGCACCGGTTACGGCAAAGACCGCGACGCCGAGATAGTCCAGGATCTGGAGGAAGTTGAGCAAGGGGTCGATCGGCAGGTCGAGCGGCAGGTCGAGCGGCTGGGCCATGGGCACTCGCGGGCTGGAAAGGCAGGGATAACAGACGGTACCACAGCGGCGCCCTCCTGTCCGGACGCAAGGTCCCGCAACAAAAATCCGGCGCGAATTGCTTCGCGCCGGACGTCAGGACGATGCAGCTGCGGCGTCAGCCGAGCTTGTTGCGCTTGGCGAGCGTGCGCAGGCGCAGGGCGTTCAGCTTGATGAAGCCGGCCGCATCCTTCTGGTCGTAGGCGCCCTGGTCGTCCTCGAAGGTGACCAGCTTGTCGGAGTAGAGCGACTTCGGGCTCTCGCGACCGATGACCATGACGTTGCCCTTGTACAGCTTCAGCGTCACCTCGCCCTCGACATGCTCCTGGCTCTTGTCGATGAGAGCCTGCAGCATCTCGCGCTCCGGCGAGAACCAGAAGCCGTAATAGATCAGCTCGGCATAGCGCGGCATGATCTCGTCCTTGAGATGCGCGGCGCCGCGGTCCAGCGTGATCGATTCCATCGCCCGGTGTGCCGCCAGCAGGATGGTGCCGCCCGGCGTCTCGTAGACGCCACGGCTCTTCATGCCGACGAACCGGTTCTCGACGAGATCAAGACGGCCGATGCCGTTGTCGCGGCCATAGTCGTTGAGCTTGGCGAGCAGCGTTGCCGGCGAGAGGCGCTCGCCGTTGATCGACACGGCGTCACCGCGCTCGAAGCCGATCTTGATGACGGTGGCCTTGTCCGGGGCAGCTTCCGGCGAGATGGTGCGCATGTGCACGTATTCCGGGGCCTCGACCGCCGGATCTTCCAGCACCTTGCCCTCGGACGACGAGTGCAGCAGGTTGGCGTCGACGGAGAACGGCGCCTCGCCCTTCTTGTCCTTGGCCACCGGGATCTGGTGCTTCTCGGCGAACTCCAGCAGGTCGGTGCGGCTCTTGAAGGTCCAGTCGCGCCAGGGCGCGATGATCTTGATGTCCGGGTTCAGCGCATAGGCCGACAGCTCGAAGCGAACCTGGTCGTTGCCCTTGCCGGTCGCGCCATGGGCAATGGCGTCGGCGCCGGTCTTCCTGGCGATCTCGATCAGGTGCTTGGAGATCAGCGGACGGGCAATCGAGGTGCCGAGCAGGTAGACGCCTTCATAGACGGCATTGGCGCGGAACATCGGGAACACGAAATCGCGGACGAATTCCTCGCGCACGTCCTCGATGAAGATTTCCTTGATGCCGAGCATCTCGGCCTTCTTGCGCGCCGGCTCCAGCTCCTCGCCCTGGCCGAGGTCGGCGGTAAAGGTGACCACTTCGGCCCCGAGCTCCGTCTGGAGCCACTTCAGGATGATGGAGGTGTCGAGACCGCCGGAATAGGCAAGCACGACCTTCTTGATGTCGCCATGGGCCATGAGAGATGTCCGATCGCTGTTTCTGATAAGTCCTGGCCGCACGGTGCGCTGACCGGGCCGGCCTGAAAAACCGGGGGCACTCTAGTCACGTGGGCCGGGGCTGGAAAGTCCAATTTGTGAGGCGGCTTCACCTTGTTTGTATTTGGCGGAATTGGGCACGATTCTGCCGCTTGCGGGCCCCTTGCCGCAGTTGTATTTTCCGCCGCCGCCGTGTGGGGAGGCGGAGGACCGCCCCCCTGCAACTTCAGGCGCATTTGCCACAAGGATGACCCATGCGTCTCATCGCTTCCTGTCTTCTGTTCCTTGGAATTCTCGCCGCCCCCGTCCTCCCGGCGGCCGCAGGCGAGCTCGCTGCCAAGCGCGGCCCGGCCGAGCCCTTCAGCTTCGATGCCGTGATCGATCAGGCCAAGGCGCTCGCTGCCAAGCCCTATGCCGAGCAGCGCACCCGCGCCGCCGAAACGCTCGAAAAGATCGATTATGACGCCCACTGGAAGATCCGCTTCGACGCGGACGAGACGGTGAACATCTCCGACAAGGCGCCGGTGCAGTTCTTCCACCTGGGCCGCTACTTCAAGCAGCCGGTGAAGATCTACGAGGTCAACAGCGGTGTTGCCCGCGAGATCCTGTACGATCCGTCCTACTTCAGCAGCCCGGACGACAGCCCGTCGCGCGACCTGCCGGCCGACATCGGCTTCGCCGGCTTCCGCATCATGCGCCCGGATCTCAAGACGGACTGGATCTCCTTCCTCGGCGCGTCCTATTTCCGGACCGACGGCCAGTCGAACCAGTACGGCCAGTCGGCCCGCGGCCTGGCTCTGAACACCGGCCTGTCGCAGCCGGAAGAGTTCCCGCGCTTCACCGCCTTCTGGCTGGCGCCGGGCGAGAACGCCGACGAGTCGCTGGTGCTTTACGCCCTGCTCGACAGCCCGAGCGTGGCCGGCGCCTACAAGATGACCATGCGCAACACCGAAAGTGAGGGGCAGACCATCGACGTCGACAGCCGCCTGTTCTTCCGCCAGCCGGTCGAGCGTCTCGGCATCGCGCCGCTGACCAGCATGTACTGGTACTCGGAGACCAACCGCTCCATGGGTCTCGACTGGCGTCCGGAAGTTCATGACACGGACGGCCTGTCCATCGTCATGGAGAACGGCGAACAGATCTGGCGTCCGCTGAACAACCCGAAGGGCCTGCGCACCTCCACCTTCCAGGCCTCGAACCTGCAGGGCTTCGGTCTGGCCCAGCGTGACCGCGCCTTCGAGAACTACGAAGACGACGGCGTGTTCTACGACAAGCGTCCCTCGGTCTGGATCGAGCCGATGGCTCCGTTCGGCGAAGGCGCCGTGCAGCTCGTCGAGATCCCGACCGACGACGAGATCTACGACAACATCGTCGCCTACTTCCTGCCGAAGACCCTGCCGGCCGCCGGCGAGGAGCGCCGCTTCGCCTACCGCATGCACTGGAAGGATCACCATCCGCTGCCGGGCGTGGGCTCCCGGACTGTCGCGACGCGCGTCGGCCAGGGCGGCGTGCCCGGTCAGCCGCGTCCGGCCGACCAGATCAAGATCTCGATCGACTTTGAAGGCCCGGCGCTCAAGGGGCTTGGTCAGGGTGACGGCGTGACCCCGGTCGTCGAGCTGTCGCGCGGCGAGGCGATCAACCCCTACCTGCTGCCGGTCGTCGGCACCGACCGCTGGCGCCTGATCTTCGACGCCAAGGTTGCCGACCACGACCCGATCGAGGCCCGCGTTTACTTGAAGCGCGGCGACGATGTGGTCAGCGAGACCTGGCTGGGCCAGATCACGCACGAACTGGTCGCACACCTGCGCTGACGCGCAGACCCGCGCCTTGAGACGGCGCACACGGACGCAGACGAATGGGGCCGGTTCACGCCGGCCCCTTTTTTGTGCCCGCCCTCATGTGTACCGGCCCTCAGGGATGCCCGATGGCGGAAGGAGCGGTGGACGGGGCTGCAGGTGTCGCGTCAGTCAGCCCGGGCGAAGGCCTTGATCATGAAGGCGACCGCATCGGCGACGATGGCCTGCATGAGATCCCGGTCCGGAGCGCCGCCGGTCAGCAAATACGGATAGAAGCCGCGCGCCTTGATCAGCGCCATGAACTGGGTCGCGGCCAGTTCCGGCGTGCCGGCAACCAGGGCCCCGTCGGCAAAGGCCGCGTCCATGAACGCGCCGAAGGCCCGCATCTTGTCGACACGCTGCGCGAACTCGGCCGCCAGAACGGGATGCCGGATGGTTTCGCCCATCAGCATCCGCGCCATCCGCATGAAACAGGGATCAACCAGCAGGTTGCCCTCGGCCCAGGCCAGGCGGGTAAGCTGGTCCCGCAGGTCCTCACCCGGAACATAGACCACATCCAGGGCTGCGGTCATGCGGTCGGCGAGACAATCGATGATGGCCCGGAACAGCACATCCTTGCTGGCGAAGTGATTGTAGACCGTGCGCTTGGACACGGTCGCGCGGTCGGAGATCCGGTCCATGCTGGCCCCGGCGAACCCCCGTTCCTGAAACTCCGCAATCGCCGCCTCGAGGATCTGCTGACGCTTCTGATCGCTGATCGAGACACCCTGAAAATCGCTCATGGGGGTTTGATCTCAAAATTTCGCGCCTATGTAAACTCGGGAGTTTACAGATCACGCCCCGGCAAGTAAACTGCACCGTGTAGTTTACTCCTTGAGCCAGGTTTTGCAGCCACGGGAGACGTGACATGCCAGTGACCCTCACCCTGAATGGGGAAAGCCGCGTCATCGACGCCGATCCCCAGACCCCCCTTCTCTGGATCCTCCGCGACACGCTCGGCCTGACCGGCACGAAGTTCGGCTGCGGCATCGCCCAGTGCGGCGCCTGCACGGTTCATCTGGACGGGGTTCCGACCCGCTCCTGCCAGACCTATCTCGGCGACCTCGAAGGCGCGAGCATCACCACCATTGAAGGCCTCGAAACCCCGGCTGCGGCCGCGATCCGCGCGGCCTGGACCGAGCTCGACGTGCCGCAATGCGGCTATTGCCAGTCCGGACAGATCATGGCTGCCACCGCCCTGCTGAGCGAGACGCCAAAGCCGACCGACGCGGACATCGACGCGGCAATGGACGGCAATGTCTGCCGCTGTGCCACCTATGCCCGCATCCGCAGCGCCATTCATCTGGCCGCAGAAAAGCTGGAGGGCTGACCCATGCTGCATCATCTTGCCAAGCCGCTGGAAGCCGCAGCCCCGAGCCGGCGCACCTTCCTGAAACTGACCGCCGGCGCGGCCGGCGGGTTGTTGCTCGCCCTGAAGCTGCCGGGACAGAAGGCGCTGGCAGCCGCGTCCTCCGACACGCTGGCGCAGCCCTTCGTGCACATCCGCGCCGACAACACGATCGTCGTGCTGTCGAAGCATCTGGACAAGGGGCAAGGCATCGCCACGGGTCTGGCAACGCTGGTCGCCGACGAGCTTGACGCCGCCTGGGAGCAGGTGAGTGTCGAGTTCGCCCCGGCCAATGCCGAGCTCTACAAGAACCTCTTCTTCGGCATGCAGGGCACCGGCGGCTCGACCGCCATTGCCAACTCGTTCCAGCAGTACCGCCAGGCCGGCGCCACCGCCCGCGCGATGCTGGTGGCCGCAGCCGCGAAGGCCTGGGGCGTCCCGGCCGCCGAGATCAGCGTCTCGTCCGGCACGCTGTCGCACGCCTCCGGCAAGAGCGCCACATTCGGCGAGATGGCCGGCGCGGCGGCGGCGCAATCGGTCCCGCAGGATGTCGTCCTGAAGACCCCCGACCAGTGGGTCTACATCGGCAAGTCCTTCCCCCGCGTCGACACCCGGTCAAAGATCACCGGTGCCGTCGGGGCCTACGGGATAGACCAGCGCTTCGACAACATGCTGGTGGCCGTCCTTGCCCGCCCGCCCCGCTTCGGCTCGAAGGTGGCGTCGGTGGATGACACGGCCGCCCGTGCGGTCGCCGGTGTGGTGGATGTGATCACCGTTCCCTCCGGCGTCGCCGTTCTGGCCACCGGCACCTGGGCTGCGATGCAGGGCCGCGATGCCCTGACCATCACCTGGGACGACAGTGCAGCCGAGATGCGCTCGACCGATGCGATGGAGGCAGAGCTGGCCGAGTTGGTCGGCAAGCCGGGCCTGAAGGCCCATGGTCATGGCGATGCCGCTGCGGCCATGGCGAAGGCTGCCCGGGTCATCGAGGCGGAGTACCAGTTCCCCTATCTGGCGCATGCGCCGATGGAGCCGCTGGACATCACGGTGCTGTTCGATGGCAGCAGCGCAACGTTCTGGACCGGAGCCCAGTTCCAGACCATCGACCAGATGGTGGCTGGCCAGGTGCTTGGCCTGACCCCGGACAAGGTTGCCATCAACACCCTGTGGGCGGGCGGCTCCTTCGGCCGCCGGGCGCAGCCGGACAGCCACTACTTCGCCGAGGCGGCGCTGATCGCGAAGGCGCGGCACGCGGCAGGCCATGCCGCGCAGCACATCAAGATCGTGTGGACTCGCGAGGACGACATTCGTGGCGGCTACTACCGGCCGATGATGCGGCACAAGGTCCGGGTCGGCCTCGACGGCACCGGCAACCTGCTGGCCTGGGAACACCGGATCGCCGGCAAGTCGATCATGATCGGGACGGCGATGGAACCCTTCGTCGTGAAGAACGGCGTTGACGAGACCATGGTCGAAGGCATCTCGGGCACAACCTACGCCCTGCCTGCCTTTGCCCTCGAGGTGCATGCGACCAAGACCCCGGTCCCGGTGCTCTGGTGGCGCGCGGTCGGTCACACGCACACGGCCTATGTGATGGAAACGATGATCGACCGTCTCGCCCGCGAGGCCGGGCAGGACCCGGTCGCCTATCGCATGGCACTGCTCAAGGATGACCCTCGCAGGCTGGGCGTTCTGAAGCTGGCGGCGGAGAAGGCCGGCTGGGGCACCCCGCTCCCCGAAGGCCGCCACCGTGGCGTTGCCGTCCATACATCCTTCAACAGCCATGTCGCCGAGATCGCCGAAATCTCCTTCCGCGACGACGGGACCGTGAAGGTGGAGAAGGTCGTTTGCGCCGTCGATTGCGGCATCCCGGTGAACCCCGACACGATCCGGGCCCAGGTGGAAGGCGCGATCGGCTACGGCCTCGGGGCCGTGCTGCGCAACGAGATCACCTTCACCGACGGTATGGTCGATCAGTCGAACTTCGACACCTATCAGCCGCTGCGCCTGACCGACATGCCGCAGATCGAGGTGCATATCGTGCCCTCGACCGAAGCCCCCACGGGCATCGGTGAACCCGGCACGCCGCCGGTCGGCCCGGCCGTCGCCAACGCGATTGCTGCAGCCCGTGGCGAGTGGGTGACCACGCTGCCGCTGTCCCGCAGCGGTCTCGCCTGATCAACAGACGCCGCGACACACCCCGGAAGTTGCAAAGGGCCGCCCCACCGGGCGGCCCTTTCCCGTTGCAGCTGCTCGACCCGGACGTGCACCTGTCAAAAAATGCAAGTCAGTATTACGTTACAAAAAAATACGGCCTCGTTTCGTACAGACTTCATTTACTACAGAATTAGAAACCGAACCCCAGAAAAACAGCGCAACATAACGCAAGGACTTCACGGGGCAAAGCGCGGGATTCTTTAGATATTTCTTAAACGGCCAGGTGTTTAGTCGCATCACGAATTCGGTTCTGCGTCCCACAGAGGCAAAAGTCAAAAATGGCTTTCTCACTTGCACGTCTCAGCTTCCGCCTCCCCGTTGCAATTGTCGGTGGCGCCCTGATCACCGGGGCCCTCATCGGCATCCTGTCCTATCAACGCAGCTCTGCCGAATTGCTCCATGACGCGGAAGTCCGGCTGGCGGCGCTCTCGGAAGCCCGCAAGACGGAACTGTCGTTGTATCTCAACAGCATCGTCGAGGATCTCGGGGTGATCGGGCGCAGCCCGATGGTCGCTTCGGCGATCGAATCCTTCGATCAGGCCTGGACCGACACCGGCGCGGAGGCGACGCAGACGCTCCAGAAGGCCTATATTCATGACAACCCGAACCCGCTCGGCCAGAAGGACGCCCTGACGACCGCAGGCGACAGTGCCTATGACCAGGCTCACGCCACCTATCACCCGTGGTTGCGCGACTTCCTGAAGACACGCGGCTATTACGACATCTTCCTCTTCAATCCGGACGGCGACCTGATCTACACCGTCTTCAAGGAACTGGACTTTGCCACCAACCTGAACACGGGACAGTGGAAGGACACCGACCTTGGTCAGGCCTTCCGCAAGGCATTGGCCCTGCCGGCCGGCGGAGTGACCTTCTTCGACTTCGAATCCTACGCGCCCAGCAACGGCGTCCCTGCGAGCTTCATCGCCACGCCGGTCTACCGGGACGGAACGCTTCTCGGCGTGCTGGCATTCCAGATGCCGATCGATCGCATCAACGCCATCATGCGCCAGACCCAGGGGCTCGGCAGCACGGGAGAGAGTGTCCTGATCGGCTCGGACGCCAGGTTCCGGGCCGACTCGGCCAAGACACCCGACGTGAATGACATCCAGACCACCGAACTGACCGGCGACCTGGTGCAGCAGGCCCTTGCAGGCCAGCGCGTCGTCGGTCAGATCGAGGGCTACCGCGACTCGAGCTTCGTTGCCGCGACCACGCCGATGGACTTCGAGGGCACCCGCTGGGCGGTCATCACGCTGCAGGCCTACGACGAGGTGATGGCCCCTGCCCGCGCGCTGCGCAACCAGATCATGATGATCTTTGCCGGCTGCGCCGTCGCGGCTGCTGTCGTTGGGCTCTTCATCGCCCGGGGCATCGTCCGGCCGATCCAGGGCCTGGTGAAGGACGCGACCGATCTGGCCGGGGGCAATGTCGACGTCGCCTTCCTGGCGGCCAGCCGCAAGGACGAGATCGGCGACATTGCGCAGGCGATTGCCGGGTTCCGGGACACGGTCGCCGAGCAGGCACGCCTCGCAGCAGCCGAAGCCCGCGAGCAGGAAGAGCGCCTCGCCCGCCAGAAGCGGATCGAGGACCTGCTGGACCAGTTCCGGTACCAGTCGGAGGAAGTGCTGAACTCCGTCTCGGCCAACATGCAGCAGATGCAGGCGACCGCTCAGAACCTGATCCGGATCTCGACCTCGGCTGCAGAAACCGCGGGCAGCGCCTCGCACGCCACCTCCACCGCGTCCGAGAACGTCCAGCTGGTCGCCTCGGCCGCCGAGGAACTGTCGGCCTCCATCACGGAGATCGGCGGACGGGTCAACGAGACGACGGCGGTGATCCGCACGGCGACCCTCCAGGCCAGCGAGAGCAACGAGAAGATGAGCAATCTCGCGACGGCAGCCCAGCGCATCGGTGAGGTGGTGACACTCATCCAGGCGATTGCGGCGCAGACGAACCTGCTGGCGCTCAATGCCACCATCGAGGCGGCGCGTGCCGGCGAGGCTGGCAAGGGCTTTGCCGTCGTGGCCGCGGAAGTCAAGGAACTCGCCAACCAGACGTCGCGTGCCACCGAGGAAATCAGCGCCCAGGTGGCCGAGATCCAGTCCTGGACCGGCGACGCGGTGCGCTCGATCAGCGGCATCAGCGAGATCATGGAACGGGCCAATGCCTTCACCGGGTCGATTGCCGCCGCGGTGCAGCAGCAGGATGCCGCCACCCGCGAGATCAGCCGCAGCGCCAGCGAAACCTCGACGAGCACGATTGCTGCAGCCCAGAACATGGGAGCCGTCACCGGTTCCGTCGCCGAAACCCGGACCTGCGCCGATGAGGTCGATGCTGCCTCGGGCTCGGTCGCCGGTCGGGTCAGCGAGCTCGGCACCCTGGTGAACACGTTCCTGCGCAACGTCGCGGCTGCCTGACCTCCCTCCCCGGCGCTCCTCGGGGACAAGACGAAAGGCCGGTGCCTGCGGGCACCGGCCTTTCTGTCATTTTGCCGATTGGTCGGGGAGGCGCGCGGCCGGGATCAGGCAGCGCCCTCGAGGGCGTCCCGGTCCTTCTTGCGCATCCGCTCGGACGCCGACTTGAGCTGGCCGCAGGCGGCGAAGATGTCGCGGCCGCGCGGCGTGCGGATCGGCGAGGCATAGCCCGCGCGGTTGACGATGTCGGCGAACTGCTCGATGCGCTCCCAGTCGGAGCACTCGTAGGCCGAGCCCGGCCACGGGTTGAACGGGATCAGGTTGATCTTGGCCGGAATGCCGGCCAGCAGACGCACCAGCTCGCGCGCATCGGCGTCGCTGTCGTTCACGCCCTTCAGCATCACGTATTCAAACGTGATGCGCTTGGCGTTCGACAGGCCCGGATAGCGGCGGCAGGCGTCCAGCAGGTCCTTGATCGGCCACTTCTTGTTGATCGGCACCAGCACGTCGCGCAGGTCGTCGCGCACCGCATGCAGCGAGATTGCCAGCATGCAGCCGATCTCGTCGCCGGTCCGCGCGATTTCCGGCACGACACCGGAGGTGGACAGGGTGATCCGGCGCTTGGACAGGGACAGGCCGTCGCCGTCCGAGGCGATCAGGAGCGCCTGCTTGACGTTGTCGAAATTGTAGAGCGGCTCGCCCATGCCCATCATCACGATGTTGGACACGAGCCGGCCCTCGGACGGCACGATGGCGCCCTGCGGGGTCGAGGCATCGGGGAAGTCGCCAAGCCGGTCACGGGCCATCAGCACCTGCGACAGGATTTCCTCCGCCGTCAGGTTGCGCACCATCTTCTGGGTACCGGTATGGCAGAAGGTGCAGGTCAGCGTGCAGCCGACCTGGGAGGAGACGCAAAGTGTCCCGCGCCCTTCCTCCGGAATGTACACGGTCTCGATCTCGACCGGCCGCCCGGCCCCGCGCGGCGGGAAGCGGAACAGCCACTTGCGCGTGCCGTCGACGGAAATCTGCTCGGAGACGATCTCCGGCCGCGCGATCGAGAAGTGATCCTGCAAGGTGTAGCGCAGATCCTTGGCGATGTTGGTCATCTGCCCGAAATCCGAGGCGCCGCGGACATAGAGCCAGTGCCAGAGCTGCTGCGCGCGCATCTTGCGCTGGCGCTCCGGAATGTCGATCGACGCCATGGCTTCGGCCAGACCCGCGCGGTCGAGGCCGATCAGCGTCGGCTTCTCGGGGGCCGCCACAAGGTCCGGCACGGGCTGGGTCGAGGCTGCGCGCTGCGCAAGATCAAGCGTGATCGCCATGTCGGTCGCTACTGTCCTGGTTCCGGAAACGGGAGGCGCGCTCCGCCACAGTGGCGTCGGCACCGCGCGGCCATCCTGCAACAGGCAGTCCGCGCCTCAAACAAAAAGAGCGCGGCGTCCTTGCGGAGCCACGGCCTGCATGGGGAGAAACCACAAAATGCCGCTGAAATCAACTCTCGACGCGGCGTCAGGCGGCCTCACCGGGCCACTCTGGGGGTCTTCCGGGGCCGCGCGGGCCCCGAAGGGCCCGCCAGTCCCGCAATCAGCGACAGCCGCGAGCTGCCATGTCGATCGCTGCCGAAACGCCTGCCAGCGAGAATTCGTAGCTGGTGCCGGTGCCGCGGGCCGACTGGGCCTTGATCACCATCTTCCTGCCAGCCCGCATCGCGGCAATCAGCTGCTGCTCGGTTGCTGCGTTTTCAACCCAGGCGCCGTCGCCCTTGGTGAACATGTTGAAGGTCTTGCCGTCGACGTCGACCACGGCCGGGGTGCCTTCCTTCAGCGGATACCCGACCTGGAAGCTCGGCTCGTTGGCGACGCCTTCGGCCTTGCGGGTCGACACGAAGAAGAACACCTCTCCGTGATTGCGGTCGCTTGGTGCCATGACCTTGGGCCGGGTCAGCGCGAAGCAGACCTTGCCGCCCCCGCTGGAATGCGTGAACGCTGCCCAATCCCTTGTCGGTTCACCCAGAGGCGTTGGGGCCTGGGCGAAGGCTGCAGCACCGGACAGAGCCAGAAATAGGCCGGCGGTAACCAGTGTACGTGCTTGCATCATCTCCACACCGTTTCCTTGCGCGTCTATCGCTACGTTTTTACTTAAGCTTCTGGAGCCTTATAAACAGTCCCTTAAGGCTACCTTGAAGACGGTTACGAAAGGGTTGAAAGCCAATTTCACCGATGGCGCGAAGCGTCGCAGGCGGTATTATCGGCTCCCAATGCGAGCACGCTGGCTGCATAAATCAGGCGAGAGTGTGACGGAAAAACACGTTATATCGAGAGCCAGGGTCAGCTAGACCTGTGGTCCGGGAGTTAAGTCTGCGGTGGTTCAGGCGCAGTATTTTTCAAGTCTGATCGAACGGGTTGCGCAGTCTCAGGACCAGTCCGCATTTGCCGAGCTGTTCGACCATTTTGCCCCGCGCATCAAGGGCTACCTGATGCAGCAGGGCAGCGACGCCGCATCTGCGGAGGAAATTGCGCAGGAGGTCATGGTGATCCTCTGGCGCAAGGCGGGCCTGTTCGATTCCTCCAAGGCGTCGGCCAGCACCTGGTTGTTCCGCATCGCCCGCAACCGGCGGATCGACGCGCTGCGCCGGCTGAAGTCGGCCGACCTCGACCCCGAAGATCCGTCGCTGCAGCCGTCAGCGCCGGACGACATCGACGGGATGATGGATACAACTCTTCGTGAAGAGCGTGTCCGCGCCGCGATCGCGCAGCTGCCCGAAAACCAGCGCGACGTCGTGCGCCAGGCGTTTTTTCTCGGGCTTTCCCACAGCGAGATTGCCGAGAAGACCGGACTGCCGCTCGGCACCGTCAAGTCACGCATCCGCCTCGCCTTTGCCCGGCTGCGTCAGGTCCTGGAAGCGGATGCGGCCATCGATCTGGACTGAGCCGCCGCCTCAGTCCTCCGTCTCGCCCGGGACGGTTCCGGCCTCTGCCTTTTCCCACCCCGGCACCTGCCGGCCCGTCCTGAAGATCGGTCCGCCATGCGCATGGCTCGCCCGCTCCTGCTTCGGCCCGCCGGCCGTGACCGGACGGTCGGCGTAGCGGCCCAGCGCCCGGTGCCGGTCATAGAGAACGATCGCCCCGGCCGTCGCCACGTTGATGCAGAACTTCGTCGGGATCCGGATGATGTGATCGCAGCGGGCCAGCATCGAGGAGGACAGGGAGCCCCGTTCCGGCCCCAGCACGTAGGCTGCCCGCAGCGGGTGCATGAAGCTGGGCAGGTCGATGGCGTCATCCGTCAGCTCGACGCCGACAAGCTGGCACCTGGATGGCAGGTTCATCGTCTCGACCGTATCCCAGGCAAAGACCGGCAGATGGTCCGGGCTGTTGGACGTGTCCGAGCGCGGCGCGCGGCGGATGGCCGGCCCCGCATCCACCGTGAAGAAGAAGCTGGCTCCGAAGGCGTGAGCCGAGCGCATCAGACTGCCCAGGTTCATCCGCTTCGACAGACCTTCCGCCCCCACTCCGAAATACCCGCGCATTGCCAGACTGCCTTCCTGTCGAAACCGTTGGCGACGTGTCCCGTCGCGCCAGACCAGGGCGCCTGTTTGCCCCAGCCGACCGTCGCATTCAACCCGGCGGGGCCGCATCTTTCGCAGCGCGGAATCTTTCCGCAGCGACATTGTCATGATACGCAATGGACCTGCGTGGTCGGGAATTCCGTCGGGGGGAATGATCGTGAAAGCAGTTCTGTGCCGCACTCTGGGTCCAGCCAGCGGGCTGACGCTCGAAACACTGGACGAGCCGGCTCCGGGACCCGGAGAGGTCAAGGTCCGGGTCAAGGCCTTCGCGCTGAATTTCTTCGACACGCTCATCATCGAAGGGCGTTACCAGATCCGGCCCGAACTTCCCTTCTCGCCGGGCGCCGAGTTTTCCGGGATTGTCGAGACCATCGGCGAGGACGTCGAACGGTTCCGGCCCGGTGACAAGGTGATCGGCTACATCCGCTTCGGCGCCGCGCGCGAGGCGGTCATTGCCGTCGAGGACGATCTGGTTCCCATGCCGGACGACATCTCGTTCGAGGCCGCCGCCGGGCTGTCGGTGACCTATGGCACCACGCTGCATGCCTTCCGCGACCGGGCCGGGCTGCAGGAGGGCGAGACGGTTGCCGTCCTCGGCGCCTCCGGCGGCGTCGGCCAGGCTGCCGTCGAGATTGCCACGATCATGGGCGCGCGGGTCATCGCCTGTGCCTCCTCGCAGGACAAGCTTGCCTTTGCGCGCAGCCTCGGGGCGGTCGAGACCATCAACTACGAGACCGAGCCGCTGAAGGACCGCCTGAAGGCCCTGACCTCCGGCATGGGCGTGGATGTCGTCTACGATCCGGTGGGGGGCGATCTGGCGGAGCAGGCCCTGCGCGCCACCGCGTGGGAAGGCCGCTATCTCGTGGTCGGCTTCGCTGCCGGGCAGATCCCGAAGATCCCGCTCAACCTCGTCATGCTGAAGGGCTGCGACATCCGCGGCGTGTTCTGGGGCGAGGCGATCATCCGCGATCCGGAAGGGCACTGGGCCAACATGGCGCAGATCCTCGACTGGGTGCGGCAGGGCAAGCTGAAGCCGCACGTCCACGCGGTCTACCCGATGGAGCGGACAGCCGAGGCGATCCAGGAGATCGCGGACCGCAAGGTCCGCGGCAAGATCATCGTGAAGCCGTGATCCCTCAGCCCTCGAGCACCGTCATGACCGGGACGTGATCCGAGGGCTTCTCCCAGCCCCGCGCCTCGCGCAGCACGGCGACCGAGCGCAGCGTGCCGGCCAGGGGCTGCGACAGCCAGACATGATCGAGACGCCGCCCCTTGTCGGCCGCGTCCCAGTCCTTGGCGCGGTAGCTCCACCAGGTGTAGAGCTTGTCCGTCGGCGGAACGACCTCGCGCATGGCGTCGATCCAGTTGCCGGCGCGGCGGATCTCCTCGAACAGCTCGGTCTCCACGGGCGTGTGCGAGACGACCTTCAGCAGCGCCTTGTGCGACCAGACATCATGCTCGAACGGCGCCACGTTCAGGTCGCCGACGACCACCGCCGGACGCCGCGCCTCCTCGCCCGCAAGCCAGCTCCGCATCTCGCCCATGAAGTCGAGCTTGTGGCCAAACTTCTCGTTGATCTCCCGGTCCGGCTCGTCGCCCCCGGCGGGGACATAGAAATTGTGCAGGCGCAGGCTGGTCCCGCCGAAGGGGACCGACACGGCAATGTGCCGCGCATCGCCCTTGTCGCAGAATCCCCGCCGCTCGACCTCCGCCAGCGGCCGTCGTGAGACCACGGCAACGCCGTGGTAGCCCTTCTGGCCGTTGATGGCGACATGCTCGTAGCCCAGCTTGCGGAAGGCCCCTTCCGGGAAGTTCGCGTCCGGACACTTGGTCTCCTGCAGGCAGAGGACGTCGGGACCATGATCGCGCAGGAGACGCTCGACGATCGGCATCCGCAACCGGACCGAGTTGATGTTCCAGGTGGCAATCGTCAGGCGGTCGGTCATGGCGGGCAGTCCGGAGAAGAGACAGGCAAGGGCCTTCTTCATAAGCGCCGGGGGCGTGGACGCCTAGTGCAAATTCAACCCGCCGAGGCAGGGAAAATCCGGCGCGACATGTTCCGTCGAGGAGGCAAATGCCCCATTCCGGCCATGATTTCTCTACGGTCCGTTAGGGAATTTCCCGCATTTTGAACGTCAGCTTTTGCAATTCGTTAACCCGTGGAGTTCCCGTGTTCGCGTTGTGGCGTCGTTTGGCCATCTTCCTGCTGACCTTCTCGCTTGGTGCCTGTGCTTCCTACGAGGATCGCGATCCGATCCCCGAGGATTTCCCGATCCACGGCATTGACGTCTCCCGCTGGCAGGGCGACATCGACTGGCACAAGGTGCGCAAGGCCGGCACCGAGTTCGCCTTCCTCAAGGCGACCGAAGGCGGCGACCACCTCGATCCGAAGTTCATCGAGAACTGGAACGGTGCCAAGGCCGCCGGCGTGCCCCGCGGTGCCTATCACTTCTACTTCTTCTGCCGGCCGGTCGAGGACCAGATCGCCTGGTTCATCCAGAACGTCCCCGTGGACCCGACCGCGCTGCCGCCGGTCCTGGACATGGAGTGGAACGGTGAATCGAGCTGCCGGGCCCGTCCGCCGCGCGGCAAGATCATCGCCGACATGACGCTGTTCCTCGACACGCTGCAGCGGCACTACGGCAAGCGCCCGATCATCTACACGACCGTCGACTTCCATCGCGAGATCCTCGTCGGCCACTTCACGGCGCATGACTTCTGGATCCGCTCGGTCGCCCGTCACCCGATGCACATGTACTACAAGCGCAACGACTGGGTGTTCTGGCAGTACACCGCCGAAGGCACCGTGCCGGGCATCAAGGGCGATGTCGACCGCAACGTCTTCTTCGGCACCAAGCGCCAGTGGCAGCAGTGGCTGCGCGGCGAACTGCCGAACCCGGCCCCCTGAACCGGGCACCTGAACCGAGCACCTGAACCGGGCACCCGAACCGGCTTCCTGAACCCGGCAAGCGGATGGGCGCAGCCGGTCGGCTCACCCGGGCAGAACGGCCGCAGTCGCGGGAGTGTGGCCCATCCAGACCCTTCGGGACGCCCGGCCAGGCCGGGCGTCCTGTCGTCTCCAGCGGGATCAGTCTGTCAGGCGGACAACCTCGTCCGTACCGGGACACGCCGCACGTGCGGCGGCCACGCTCAGTCCGTCCGTGATCACGGCCTCCGGCCAGATGTCGGCCAGCGGCACCAGGACAAAGGCCCGTTCGGCCATGCGCGGATGCGGCAGTGTCAGTTCGGGATGATCCAGCCGGACCCGGTCATAGAGCAGCACGTCGATGTCGATGAGCCGGGGCCCCCAGCGCACATCGCGGACCCGGCCCATGTCCTTCTCGACCGCCAGGCAGGCCCGCAGCAGCTCGACCGGCGACAGCGATGTCTCCACCACCAGACAGATGTTGCGATAGTCGTCCTGCGGCACCGGCCCCCACGGCGGCGTGCGATAGGCCGGCGAGACGTCGACGACGCGCAGGCCCGGCAAGGCATCGAGCCGGGCGACGGCCACCGCGAGGTTCTGCTTCGGATCACCCATGTTCGACCCGAGACCGAGGGCGGCCCGGTGCGGCAGCGCTCCGCCGGACGAGGGGACCGGGGAGGTGCGGGTCAAGGGCGGGCTCCTTCCGGCGCAACGGGGACATGCTCGGCGCGTGTGGCCGCCAGGATGGCCATGGCCTGCACATGCGGGCGCACGTCATGCACGCGCAGGATCGCGGCCCCCTTGGCGGCCGCCAGGAGATGCACCGCCAGCGAGCCGAACAGGCGCTCGTCCGTCGGCACGTCGAGGACAGCGCCGATCATGCGCTTGCGCGAGGCGCCCGCCAGGATCGGCAGGCCGTGCTTGGCCAGCGTCTCGAGCCGGTTCAGGATCTGGTAGTTCTGGTCCATCGTCTTGCCGAAGCCGAAGCCCGGATCAAGGATCTGCCGGGAGCGGGGAATGCCTGCCCGTTCGGCAAGGGTCATGGAGCGCTCGAAGAAGCGGTCGATGTCGGACAGGATGTCGATGCCCGCATCCGCCTCGCGCCGATTGTGCATCATCACCACCGGCACGCCGGCGGCCGCGACCGCGTCCGCCATCGCCGGATCCTTCTGCAGCCCCCAGACATCATTGACGAGGGCGGCGCCGAGGGCGCAGGCGCGGGCGGCGATTGACGCCTTGTAGGTGTCGATGGAAACGGGCACGCCGAGCGCGATCACTGCCGACAGGACCGGCTCGAGCCGGGCCCATTCCTCGGCCTCCGGCACGGCCAGGGCACCCGGACGGGTGCTCTCGGCGCCGATGTCGAGGATGTCCGCCCCTTCCGCGACCATGGCCTGCGCATGCGCCAGCGCCGCGTCGGCCGCCGCGTGACGGCCACCGTCGGAAAAGGAATCCGGCGTCACGTTCAGGATGCCCATGACATGCGGCCGGCCTCCGGCGGACACCGGCAGGGGCAGGGTGTAGGGGGTCGGCACCATCTCAGAGGCGTTTCCACAAGGCCGGCGGACAGGGCAGCAGGCCCGCCCGGCGGCAGCAATGAACAGGCGGGCGTCATCGCGTGTCCGCGCGTCCAGGTCAAGCCTCGGCGCGACGCCGGGCGGAGGCCAGGCGACATGGACCGCCGCCTTATCCCCGCGAGGGTCGCACCAGCGGTGTCAGCGCCAGATAGCAGCCGACCGCCAGCAGCGGCATTCCGGGAGCAACGATCAGGAGCGCCAGATAGGGATCGCCCAGTGCCGCAGCGACCAGACTGCCCACGATGCCGGACCCGAACTGCAGGAACCCGGTCATCGAGGCGGCAGCGCCGGCCATCTGCGGAAAGCCCTGCAGGGCCGCCGTCATGGCCGCCGGCAACAGCGTGGCCAGCGAGAAGGCGAACAGGCCGACCGGCAGCATCACGCCGAGAAACGACGGCTCCAGCAGCTGATGTGCACCGATCATCGCCACCGCAGAGGCGGTCAGGCCCACGAGCCCGGCCGGGATCAGGCGGTCGGCATCGAGGCGCCGCAGCAGCCAGCCGGTGATCACCGTGCCGGAAATGAAGCAGCCGGACTGAACCATCATGCCGACACCGAACTGGCTCGGCGACAGGCCGATCCGGTCAATGAGCACGAAGGGCAGGATCGTGGCCAGGGTGTAGATCGAGCCGATGCCGAAGCCGACCAGCAGGCTCGGCCGCAGGAAACGCGGATCGGCGAGCAGCGTCGCGTAGTTGCGCAGCAGCCGCCCGACCCGCAGGTTGGCGCGGTCGATGTAGCGGTTGGTTTCCGCCATCAGCGCAGAGACCGCCAGCATCAGCAGGACACCGTAGACGATCATGAACCAGAAGATCGGCCGCCAGCCGAGGTACTCCAGCGTCAGGCCGCCGATTGTCGGCGAGACTGCCGGACCGATGGCCAGCATGGTGCCGATGGCATTCATGATGCGGGCGGAGGTCTGGCCGGTGAACTGGTCGCGCACGATGGCGCGCGAGACCGAAATGCCGACAGCCGCCCCGACGCCCTGCAGGGTGCGGGCGACGATCATCCATTCGACCGTCGGCGCCAGCGTCGCCAGAACGGTGGAGGCGAGATAGATCACGAGGAAGGCCAGTGTCACGGGCCGCCGCCCGAAGGCGTCGGTCAACGGACCGCAGACAAGCTGCGTCAGGGCAAAGCCGGCGAAATAGGCCGTCAGCGTGAGCTTGATCATCGCGCGCGACGTCTCGAAGGCGTCGGCGAGGACCGGCATTGCGGGCGTGTAGAGTGCCATGGTCACCGGACCGATGGCGACAAGGGCAGCCCCGAGCGCGGCGGTCCGCCGCTCGGTCATCAGGGGTTCGGGCTGGTCACGCATCGGCGTTCGATCCGGCAGGCGCGCCGGCGGCTCCGGTCCGCTGGTCGGCATCGCACAGGTTGGCTTTCAGGGTCAGGAGCAGCTGCTGCAGCTGGCTCTCCTCGGCAGGGGTGAGGCCGGCGGTCAGCTCGGCCCGGACAAGGGCCAGGCCCTCGTCGATGCGCTGCATCACGACATCGGCCTCTGCCGTCAGCTCGATGATGCGCGCGCGGCGGTCACAGGGATCCACGACCCGGCGGATCAGTCCGCTGCGCTCCAGCCGGTCCAGATGCCCCACCAGCGTCATCGGTTCGACGCCCATCAGCTCGGCCAGCACGCCCTGGCGCCGGCCCGGCATCCGCCGGATCAGGTTGAGGGCGCGGGCCTCGGCCGGGGTCAGCCCCGTGTCGACACGCTCGAGCGCGGCATCGAAGCGGCGCCGCAGCAGGCGCGAGACGTCGGTGATCAGCCAGCCCAGCGTCGGCGCCGGAGTCGGCATCGGCCCGGGGGCAGCTTCGGCCTGCGGGGACAGCGGCACCGGGGAGGCGGGACGGGAAAGCTCGGGATCGGCGGAACTCATAAGGAACCTAGATAATAAGGATTCCTTATTAACTACTCCGGCTTCCACCTCGCGTCAACTGCAGCTGCCGCGTTGCACAAATCGGCCGTCCGCACTATACAGGGCGCGACTTTTCGTCCTGCCCGAACCGGGCCGGACGCCACGATGCAAAGACACGGGACTGCGGGCCACGGCGCCCGCAGTGTCTTTTGGAGCCATTAATGAAGCTGCGCAACATCGCCATCATCGCCCACGTCGACCATGGCAAGACCACCCTGATCGACGTTCTGCTCAAGAAGTCGGGCTCGTTCCGCGAGAACCAGCGCACGGAAGAGCGCATGATGGACTCCAACGACCTGGAGCGCGAGCGCGGCATCACCATCCTGGCGAAGGTCACCTCGCTGGTCTGGAACGACACCCGCATCAACATCGTGGACACCCCGGGCCACGCCGACTTCGGCGGCGAGGTGGAGCGCATCCTTCACATGGTCGACGGTGTGGTCCTGCTCGTTGACGCCGCCGAAGGTCCGATGCCGCAGACCAAGTTCGTGCTCGGCAAGGCACTCAAGCTCGGCCTGAAGCCGATCGTGGCGATCAACAAGATCGACAAGCCGGAACAGCGCGCCGAAGAGGTGCTGGACGAGGTGTTCGACCTGTTCGCCGCCCTGGACGCGAACGAGGAGCAGCTGGACTTCCCCGTTGTCTACGGCTCGGCCAAGCAGGAATGGATGGCGACCGACCCGACCGGGCCGGCCGAGTCCATGGCTCCGCTGTTCGACCTCATCATCAGCCATGTCCCGGCGCCGAGCGCCGAGGAAGGCTCCTTCCGCATGCTGGCGACCACCATCGAGAGCAACCCGTTCCTGGGTCGCATCCTGACCGGTCGCATCGTGGCCGGCGAGGCCGTGCCGAACATGCCGATCAAGGCGCTGTCGCGCGATGGCCGCGTGGTTGAATCCGGCCGCATCTCGAAGGTGCTGGCCTTCCGCGGTCTCGAGCGCCAGCCGATCGAGAAGGGCGAGGCAGGTGACATCGTCGCCATCGCCGGCCTGCAGGAAGCAACCGTGGCCGACACGCTCTGCGCCATGGATGTCAACACGCCGCTGACGGCCCAGCCGATCGACCCGCCGACCCTGTCGATGACGTTCTTCGTCAACGACGGCCCCCTGGCCGGCACCGAGGGCGACAAGGTCCAGTCGCGCGTCATCCGCAAGCGCCTGATGGACGAGGCCGAAGGCAACGTCGCCCTGAAGATCGAGGACACGCCCGAGGGCGATGCCTTCGTCGTCTCGGGTCGCGGCGAACTGCAGCTGGCCATCCTGATCGAGAACATGCGCCGTGAAGGCTTCGAGCTGTGCGTCGGCCGCCCGCGCGTGGTCTACAAGTTCGACGAGGCCGGCACCCGTCTTGAGCCGATCGAGGAAGTGACGATCGACGTGGACGAGGAGCACTCGGGCGTCGTGGTGCAGAAGCTGTCCGAGCGCAAGGCCGAGCTGCGCGAGATGCGCCCGTCCGGCGGCGGCCGCACCCGCCTGCAGTTCCTGGCTCCGACCCGCGGCCTCATCGGCTACCAGGGCGAACTCCTGTCCGACACCCGCGGCACCGCGATCTTCAACCGCGTGTTCCACGAATATGCGCCCTACAAGGGCGACATCCCGACCCGTCACACCGGCGTCCTGATCTCCAACGGGGACGGTGAGGCCGTGGCCTACGCCCTGTTCAACCTGGAAGACCGTGGCCCGATGATGATCGACCCGGGCGTCAAGGTGTACCAGGGCATGATCATCGGCGAGCACACCCGTGGCAACGACCTTGAAGTGAACGTGCTCAAGGGCAAGCAGCTGACCAACATCCGCGCTGCCGGCAAGGACGACGCCGTCAAGCTGACGACCCCGATCCGCCTGTCGCTGGAAGCGGCGCTGTCCTACATCGCCGACGACGAGCTGGTGGAAGTGACCCCGAAGAACATTCGCCTGCGCAAGGCGCTGCTCGATCCGCATGACCGCAAGCGCGCCGAGCGCGCTTCGGCCAAGGGCGCCTGATTACCGCTCCTTGCAGCACCAGAAATGCAAAGGGCCGCCCGTTCACCGGGCGGCCTTCAGACTGCTGACAAACCTGCTCACAGTCATCCCGGCCCAGCTGAGCGTCAGCGAAGCGCCGAGCCGGGATCCAGATATCAGCCGCGCGAAGCGCGACACACCAGCCGGTCGCAAGTCGTATCGAGGTGACGTGGTTTTGCGCTCGCTTGCGCTCGCACAGACATGCTGGATTCCGGATCTGCGGTTCGCTGAACGCTCACCTTGTCCGGAATGACGGCAAACTGACGAAACTCCGAAGTTTGTCATCAGTCTGAGGGCCGCCCGTTCACCGGGCGGCCCTTTTGTTTGGTGACCCTCGACCTAACCAGCGTCATCCGGCCAAGCGCAGCGCCGAGCCGGGACGAGCATCCAGGCTCGTCACTTGGCCGAAGGCTGCCAGCCGTCTGGCGCCATCTCGAAGGTATCGAACAGGAAGCCCGGCGCGACGGTGCAGCCCACGAGCGTGTAGTCGCCAAGGCTCTGGGCCTGCTGCCAGGCATGGCGGGGCACGATGGCCTGCGGCTGCTGTCCGGCCACAAGGTCGTCGCCGAGCGTGACGCGCTGCGTCGCCTGCCCGGTCTCGCTGATGAACAGCTCCAGCGGCGCGCCGCCGTACCAGTGCCAGACCTCGACCGCATCGATGCGGTGCCAGCGGGACACGACCCCTTCCGGCAACAGGAAATAGATCGACGTCGAGGCCGGGCGTCCCGCCTCGTCGGTCTGGGTGTCGCGGAAGGCCTCGACGTAATAACCCCCCTCGGGATGCGGCTGCATGCCGAGACGCGCGATGATGTCATTGAGCGAAAGATCCGTGAGATGCATGGGTCAGAACCTGTCCTTGGCGGCCCGCAACCGGGCGAAGACTTCGGCCGGCGTCGCACCGGTCATGCCGAGAACCGCCGCCATGTCGGCGGTGGCCGCCCGCAGGAACGGATTGGTCGCCTTTTCCTGGGCCATGGTGGTCGGGAGCGTGGGAAGATGTTCCTCCCGCAGCCGGTCCACCTCCTGCGCCCGGCGCCGCAGGGCCTCGTTGCGGGGATCGACAGAGAGGGCAAACCGGGCATTGGACTGGGTGTATTCATGCCCGCAGTGCAGGATCGTGTGGTCCGGCAGCGCCTGCAGCAGCTTGGCCAGCGAGGCCCACATCATCGCCATGTCCCCCTCGAACACGCGGCCGCAGCCCAGCGAGAACAGCGTGTCGCCGGTATGGGCAACACCGGCATCCGGGAAGTGCCACGAGATCTGGTCGAGCGTATGCCCCGGCGTGGCGAGGGCCGTGACGCGCACGCCACCCAGGTCGAGCTGGTCACCGTCCTCCACCACGTCGTCCAGATCCGGGATCTTGTCGCGCGAGAGTGCCGGCCCGATGACCCGGGCGCCGGTTGCCTCCTTCAGCGCCCCGAGACCCTGGACATGGTCCCAGTGGTGGTGGGTGATCAGGACATGGGTCAGCAGCCAGCCCGTCTCGCGCAGCTCCTGCAGGTAATGCGCGGCGTCCGGCACATCGATGGCGATGACCGTATGGCTCGCCTCGTCCTTGAGAAGAACGCCGTAGTTGTCCGTAAGGCAGATGAACTGCCGTCTGACCAGACGTGTCATGCAAGGCTCCCTGTCGCGTCGGCTGGCCGGAGAGTGGCAGGACGGCGGCACGGGAGCAAGCACCCGCTGGACGGGATGACGGCTTGCGTTGGGGGGCAAGGCAAGGTTCAATCGCCGCGACCTGAAGCGGATGGGCCATGTATCTCGACGTCGGCGACCTCAGAACCTTTTACGACCTGCCGCTTGGCCGCCTGCTGCGCAGCCTCGTCGGCGCGCGCATCCGTGCGCTCTGGCCCAGCGCGCGGGGCGAATCGCTGCTCGGCCTCGGCTATGCCGGCCCGTTCCTGCGTCCCTACATGGACGAGGCCACCCGCTGCATCGCCGCCATGCCGGCGCCGCAGGGCTGCGTTCACTGGCCACGCGAGCGCGCCAATGGCGCGGTGCTGGTCAGCGAGACCGACCTGCCCTTTTCCGATGCGGTGTTCGACCGGGCGATCATCGTGCACGCGCTTGATTTCACCGGCGATCCGGCCGCCATGCTCCGCGAGGCCTGGCGCGTGCTCGCGCCCGGCGGCAAGCTGATCGTCATCGTTCCGAACCGCAGCGGCCTCTGGTCCCAGTCGGAAACCTCGCCCTTCGGCTATGGCCGTCCCTATTCCAAGGGACAGATCCAGTCGCTGCTGAAGTCCTGCCAGTTCGACGTGCTGTCCAAGGAGGAGGCGCTCTACCTGCCGCCGAGCCGGTCGCGCTTCATCCTGCGCGGGGCCCGGACCTGGGAGAACATCGGCCGGGCGCTGTGGCCCGCCTTCGCGGGCATCCTCGTGATCGAGGCCGAAAAGCGGGTGCACCGGGGCGTTCACAGCGAAAGCGGCAAGAGCGTGTTCCGCGTGCTGCGCCCGGTGTTCATTCCGGAAGGCATGGCGGCGGGCATGAAACCGGCCAGTCCCGGATCGAGCCGCCGCCACCGCCACACGGCCCGCCGACGGCGGCAGCCGTCCGTCAGCGCTTGAGCAGGAACACCGCCTGCTCGCCGATCAGGTTCCACAGCCACCAGGGAGCCGAGAAGCCGATCCGGTCGCCGCGCCCGCTCAGGGCAACCGCCTTCACCACCGTCGCGTCCATGTCCTCGACCAGCGCGACAAAGTCGCGGATCGAGCAGAAGTGGATGTTGGGCGTGTCGTACCACTGGTAGGGCAGGTACTTCGTCACCGGCATGCGGCCACGCCAAAGCAGCTGCATGCGGTTGCGCCAGTGGGCGAAATTCGGGATCGACACGATCACCTGGCCGCCGATGCGCAGAAGCTGTTCCAGCACGCCCTTGGGATCGCGCGTCGCCTGCAGCGTCTGGCTGAGGATGACCACATCGAAGGCATGGTCCGGATAGTCGGCAAGATCCGTGTCGGCATCGCCCTGGACCACCGACAACCCGCGGGCCACGGCCTTGTTGACCCCGCTCTGGGACAGTTCCATGCCGCGTCCGTCGATCTGGCGGCGTTCGGTCAGGAGTTGCAACAGCGCGCCGTCCTCGCAGCCCACGTCCAGGACGCGGGCGCCGGCGGGCACGAGGTCGCAGACCACAAGATGGTCGCCGCGAATGGCGGTCCCGGTGGCAGGGGTGAGGGACAGGGTCATCAGGCCGCTCCTCCGGGGGCGGGAATGCCGCGGGCATGGGCGGCACCGGTCAGGAAACCGCGGACCGTGCGGAACATCTCCGGTTCATCGAGCAGGAAGGCATCGTGCCCCCGGTCGCTGTGAACCTCGACGAAGGACACGTTGGCTGCCGCCGCATTGAGCGCGCGCACCACCGCCTTGCTCTCGGATGTCGGGAACAGCCAGTCCGTGGTGAAGGAAATGACGCAGAAGCGCGTGCTGGTGCGCAGGAAGGCGCGCGCCAGCGAGCCACCGTGCTCGGCAGCCAGATCGAAGTAGTCCATCGCCCGGGTCACGTAGAGATAGGAATTGGCATCGAACCGGTCGACGAAGGTGAGACCCTGGTGGCGCAGATAGCTCTCGATCTGGAAATCCGCATCGAAGCCGAAGGTCGGTGCCTCGCGGTCCTGCAGGTTGCGCCCGAACTTGCGGTGCAGCGAGGTATCGGACATGTAGGTGATGTGCGCCGCCATGCGCGCGACGGACAGGCCCTTGCTGGGGCGCCGGCCGGCCGCGATGTAGTTGCCCCCGAGCCAGTCCGGATCGGCCATGACCGCCTGTCGCCCCACCTCGTGGAAGGCGATGTTCTGGGACGAATGCCGCGCACCCGTGGCGATCGGGACCGCAGCGAAGACCTTCTCCGGATAGAGCGAGGCCCATTGCAGCACCTGCATGCCGCCCATGGACCCGCCGACCACCGCAAACAGCGTCTCGATGCCGAGATGCTCGACCAGCCGTGCCTGGGCCCGGACCATGTCGCGGATGGTGACCACCGGCATGGACAGCGCATAGGGCGCTCCGGTTTCCGGATTGGTCGAGGCGGGACCCGTGGTTCCCATGCAGCCGCCCAGCACGTTGGCGCAGATGACGAAGTACCGGTCCGTATCGACGGGCTTGCCCGGACCGACCAGCATGGTCCACCAGCCGGGCTTGCGGGTGACCGGGTTGGTCGAGGCGACATACTGGTCGCCGGTCAGGGCGTGACAGATCAGGATCGCGTTCGACCGGTCGGCGTTGAGAGTGCCATAGGTCTCATAGGCGATCTGCCACGGCGCCAGCGTGACGCCGGCATCGAGCGGCAGCGCGTCGGCCGGACCGAAGCGCATCACCTGGCTGCTGGGCGTGTCGATCTCGCGCCGCTGCGCCTGCTCGAGATCTGCGGGAGTGAGCCCGGCCGGCGCCGGACTGTCCTGAACTGGTGTGTCGCTCATGGCTCGCGGCAACGTCCCTGCGCTCTGGGGGATGGCTCAGGCAAACCACCCGTTTCAAGGGGTTGTTAGCTAGGGTTGCACCCCCGCCGGTGTCAATGTTTTCTTTTGCTTTCCCGGTTTCTCCCTCCTATGACTATCCGCCGCGACGACAGCGTTTCAGGAAGGTCCACCCCCGTCATGACCACCGACCAGGCCCCCTCCCCGGCCCTCGACGCCCTGCGCCAGCGCATCGACACGATCGATGCAGAGCTGCACCGGCTTCTGATGGAGCGCGTCCGCGTGATCGACGGCATCGTCGCCGCCAAGCGCGCCAGCGGCGCCGACGGCGTCATGTTCCGCCCGGACCGCGAGGCCGACATGATGCGCCGCATGGTCGAGCGTCATGCCGGCACCTTGCCGCTGACCAGCGTCGAGCATATCTGGCGCGAGATCATCACCGCCTGCACGCGCCTTCAAGGTGATTTCCGCGTCTTCATCGACGGCAGTGCCGATGTCGCCGACATGCGGGATCTCGCGCGCTTCTATTTCGGCTTCTCGGTCGAGATGGACTGCCCGGGCGATGCCTCCGACGTGGTGGGCACGGTCGCCGCGTCCCATTCCGACCTCGGGCTCGTCGCCCTGACCGAACGGTCCGAAATTCCGTGGTGGCGAGGTCTCGGCCTCGAGGGCGCGCAGATCATTGCCCGCCTGCCGTTCCTGGTGGCCCACGAGCGTCCGGCCGATCTTGACGGGCTGGTCATCAGCCGTCCGGTCCCGAATGCGGGCGAGCCCGACACGCGGGTGTTCGACGCGCGCTGGACCGGTCTGCTGCCGGGCAGCCTGATGAACACCGGCATCGAGGTGCTGAGCTTCTTCCGCACCGCCGACGGGGTGGATGCCCTGCTCGCCGCCTCGGGCGAGATGAGCGAGGCCGACGTGCTGGCGCTGTGCGCGGCAGCCGGGGCCGAACCCGACGTGATCCGACCGGTCGGCGGCTATGCCTCGCCGATCGACATCGAAACCGATTCTGACGGCGACGAGGATTTCGACACCGGCGCCGACTGAGCCGGCCGGCCTGACCATCCCCGGTGCAGCGGCAACGCCCCGCCCCAGCGGGCCGGTCGCCGCCGCCACCCGCGGGACACGCGGGCCAGCCCACATGACCCTGACGAGGATCTGAGATGAGCACTACCGCCAAGAGCCGCCCGACGCCCCGCGCCGGCATTCTCGACATCGCCCCCTACGTGCCCGGCAAGTCCAAGGCCAGCGGCGGCGACAAGGTCTACAAGCTGTCCTCCAACGAATCACCGCTCGGCGCCAGCGAGGCGGCCAAGGCTGCCCTGGCCAGCGTCGCCGGCTCGCTGGAACTCTACCCGGACGGCTCCTCGGCCGCGCTGCGCGAGGCCATCGGCGACGTGACGGGCATTAACCCCGATCGCATCATCTGCGGCGCCGGATCGGACGAGATCCTGTCGCTGATCGCCAACACCTATCTCGCCCCGGGCGACGAGGCGATCTATTCCGAGTTCGGCTTCCTCGTCTATCCGATCGCCATCCGGGCGGCCGGCGCCAGGCCGGTCGTTGCCCCGGAGCGCAATCTCACGGCAGATGTGGACGCGATCCTTTCGCTGGTGACCGAGCGCACCAAGGTCGTCTTCCTCGCCAACCCGAACAACCCGACCGGCACCTATCTGCCCTTCGACGAGGTTCGCCGCCTGCATGCCGGCCTGCCGGGCCATGTTGTGCTGGTGCTCGACGCGGCCTATGCCGAATATGTGCGTCGCAACGACTACGAGAGCGGCCTCGAGCTGGTGGCCAATTCCAGCAACGTGATCATGACCCGCACCTTCTCCAAGATCCATGGTCTGGCGAACCTGCGGCTTGGCTGGTGCTTCGGCCCGGCCGAGATGATCGACGCCATGAACCGGATCCGTGGTCCGTTCAACGTGTCCGGCCCGGCCATGGCCGCCGGCATCGCGGCGATCCGGGACCGCGACTTCGTCGAGCGCGCCATCGCCCACAACGACACCTGGCTGCCGTGGGTGACCGGCGAGCTGGAACAGCTTGGCCTCAAGGTGACCCCGAGCGTCGGCAACTTCGTTCTCGTGCATTTCCCGGACGTGGACGGCAAGCGGGCGAAGGATGCGGATGCCTATCTGTCCGGCCGCGGCTTCATCCTGCGCGCGGTGGCGAACTACGGCCTCCCCGGGGCCCTGCGCCTGACCATCGGCACCGAGGAAGCGAACCGCAAGGTCGTCGCCGCCATCGCCGATTTCATGCGCCAGTAAACACCGGCAGAGCCGGGCAGGACGGGCCCGTCCCGGGTCCCGCCGCCCTCGTCCCGGCTCGCAGCCGGATCCAGACCGCCGGCCGGCAGGACATCCCTGCCGGACCCGGCAAGCCTTCAAGACAGAACCATGCCCAGCGCCCATTTTGAACGCATCGCCCTCATCGGCATCGGCCTGATCGGCTCGTCCCTCGCCCGCGTGATCCGCGACAAGGGGCTGGCCCGGGACATCGTCATCTCGACCCGCTCGCCGGCCACACTGGCCCGGGCTGCGGAGCTGGGGCTGGGCGACCGATATTGCGCCGATGCAGGCGAAGCGGTCGAGGGCGCGGATCTCGTCATCGTCAGCGTCCCGGTCGGCGCCAGCGAGGCCGTGGCACAGGCCATCGCGCCGCATCTGAAGCCGGGCGCGATCCTGACCGACGTGGGCTCGACCAAGGCCTCCGTCGTGGCCCAGATGGCACCGCACGTGCCGGCCGGCGTGCATTTCATCCCCGGTCACCCGATCGCGGGCACCGAGCACTCCGGCCCGGACGCGGGCTTTGCATCGCTGTTCCAGAACCGCTGGTGCATCCTGACCCCGACCGAGGGCACCGATCCGGAGGCGATCGAACGGCTCGCGGCCTTCTGGCGCGACTGCGGCTCGAATGTCGACGTGATGGATCCGCAGCACCATGATCTGGTGCTGGCGATCGTCTCGCACCTGCCGCACATCATCGCCTACAACATCGTCGGCACCGCCGATGACCTGGAGACGGTCACCAAGTCGGAAGTCATCAAGTATTCGGCTTCCGGCTTCCGCGACTTTACCCGCCTCGCCGCGTCCGATCCCACCATGTGGCGCGACGTCTGCCTGCACAACAAGGAGGCGATCCTGGAGATGCTGGCCCGGTTCTCGGAGGATCTGGCGGCGCTGCAGCGGGCGATCCGCTGGGGCGATGGTCAGGCGTTGTTTGATCTCTTTACACGCACGCGTGGTATCCGCCGGTCGATCATCGAGGCCGGACAGGAAACCGCTGCCCCGGACTTCGGCCGCCAGAAGGTCTGACAGTAACCGTTTCTTATTCATAGCGCCGGATGCCCCAGCGTCCGAATAGAATGTCTTAGGGAGTCTGCTGCAAGGATCCTCGCAACACGCGAGGGATGACATGCAGATTTATGGGTGGCACAAGGACAACCGGCTTTGGGTCGGCATGGCGTTCGGCGCCATGGCCTTCCTGTTCGGAGCGTTCTTCCTGACCGGGCTTGCGGTCAACCACTGGATCGCAAAGGATGCGGAAGCGCACTCGAGGCTGTGGGCCCACACGCTTGCGGACCACCTGCCGGACCTGAAGGCGATTGCCAACGGCGCTCCGCCCTCGCTTGAGTCCCTCGACATGATCGAGATGGCCGAAGGCATGGGCAAGGTCTTCCGGTTCAAGATCTTCGACCGGGAGGGCACCGCCCGGCTGATTTCCGACCGGAACGGCATCGTCAGCACCACCGAAGAAACGCTGGCCGAGCACAATTCCAAGGCCGCGAAGGTGATCGCCACCGGCAAGCCCTACACGGTCGTCAAGGACGGGCGGCCGGAAGGCCGGCCGGCTGTCTATGCCTCCACTTATCTGCCGATCCTGGAAAACGGCGAGATCATCGCCGTCGTTGAAGCCTATGTCGACGAAGCGGAGACGGCGGCCATGTTCCGGCGCGAGCTGACGCTCGCGGGGATCGGCATCAGCCTGCTGCTCCTCGTGCTCATCGTGGCGCCCTTCGTTGCGC
Source organism: Pannonibacter sp. XCT-53 (assembly GCF_009915765.1). Classification (NCBI taxonomy): domain Bacteria; kingdom Pseudomonadati; phylum Pseudomonadota; class Alphaproteobacteria; order Hyphomicrobiales; family Stappiaceae; genus Pannonibacter; species Pannonibacter tanglangensis. The sequence continues at coordinate 38,199 of NZ_JAABLQ010000004.1, read as the reverse complement.
TGCGCCACCTCGCGAGGGCCAAGACCCTGAGCGACGCGCGCGCCAACTTCCTGGCCGAACACGACAGCGTCACCGGCCTGCTCAACCGCGCGGCCTTCCTGCAGCGCCTGGACAAGCGCATCGGCCGCCCGGCTGGCGGCACGTCGATCCTGGCGCTGCATCACATCGACATCGACGGCTTCAAGGGCCTGTCGGAGGAACTCGGCCCGGACCTGAGCGATGCGCTGATCCGGCTTGTCGCGATCCGCACCCGCGAGATGATCCGTCCCTATGACTTCGTCGGCCGGCTGGGCAGCGACGAGCTGCTGGTCACCCAGTGCGGCATCGCCACGCCGCAACAGGCCGAGGCGCTGGCCGCGCGGCTGATCCGGCGGCTGTCCGAACCCTACATTCTCGACGACCGCGAGGTCCGTCTGACGATCAGCCTCGGGTCGGCCATGTCGCCGTCCGATGCGGAGACGGCGCGCGAGCTGGTGCACAAGGCCGGTATCGCCCTGCTCTTTGCAAAGGGCGCGGGCGGCAACAGCCACAGCGCCTTCCGCGACACGATGGAAGACGACATGCAGAAGCGCCGGCAGCTGGAGCGCCGTCTGCGCCAGGCGGCCCGGGAGGACGACTTCGCCCTGTTCTTCCAGCCGATCATGAGCGTTGCCGACGCCAGGGTCGTCGGCTTCGAGGCGCTGCTGCGCCTGCCGGACGGCCAGGGCGGCCTGATTCCGCCCAACGACTTCCTGCCCCTGGCGGAGCGGCTGGGTCTTCTGCCGCAGATCGGCGAATGGGTCCTGCGCAAGGCCTGCGAGGCGGCGACCAACTGGCCGGACACGATCTCGATCGCGGTCAACCTGTCACCGTCGCAGTTCGAGACCGGCAAGCTGCCCCAGCTGCTTGCACAGATCCTTGCGGAGACAGGGCTGACCCCGAACCGTCTGGAGCTGGAGATCACCGAGCACCTGCTGCTGAAGCACAGCGACAACGTGCTGGCGCAGCTCAAGGAGCTGAAGGCACTCGGCGTCAGCGTCGTCATGGACGACTTCGGCAGCGGCTACTCCAGCCTGAGCTACCTCTGGCGCTTCCCCTTCGACAAGATCAAGATCGACCGCAGCTTCATGGCCGGCTACGCGGAGTCTGCCGAAGCCATCCAGAAGATCCTCTCCGCCACGGTGGCGCTCGGCCATGCCCTCAACATGCAGGTGACCATCGAAGGCGTGGAGACGGTGTTCCAGGCGCGGGCGCTCGAGGCGGTGGCCTGCGACCGGCTGCAGGGCTATCTGGTGGGCAAGCCGATGGCCGACATCGAGATCCCGGCCAGCCTGCTGAAGGAATTCCTGGTCACGGTCAACCAGCTGTCCGACCTGTCCTCGCCCGGCGCATCGACACCGGCCGAGGCCACGGCCCAGAGCGAAGCGGACCGGGTGCAGGCCGTGACCGGCTGATCTCCGTTCGTCCCGGCCCGTCTCAATGCGAGCGGAAGGCGACAAACGCAGCAATGCCCGCCAGCCGCTCGCCGGCAGGCCCGAGCCCGGCGACCAGCGTGGTCGCCTCCTCGACCAGACCAGCGAGGATCTGGCGCGTCCGGTCCGCCCCGTAGAGGCTGACCAGCGTGGCCTTGCCGGCCTCGGCATCCTTGCCGGTGGCCTTGCCCATGACCTCGGGCGTCGCCTCCAGATCGAGAAGATCATCGGCCAGCTGGAAGGCGAGACCGATCACCTCGCCGTAGCGGCGCAGCCGCGCGACGTCCTCCGGGCTGGCGTTGCCCAGCCGCGCGCCGGCCTCGCAGGCATAGCGCAGCAGCGCCCCCGTCTTCATCGCCTGCAGGGTCCGGATCTCTTCCTCGCCGAGCGTCCTGTGCTCGGCCTGCAGGTCCAGCATCTGTCCACCCGCCATGCCGCCGACGCCGGCCGCCCGGGCCAGATCCTGCGAAAGGCGCAGCCGCACGGCCGCATCCGGGTGAACCGAGGGCTCCGCGATCAGGTCAAAGGCCAGCGTCAGCAGGCTGTCGCCCGCCAGGATCGCCGTCGCTTCGTCGAAGGCCTTGTGCACGGTCGGCTGGCCGCGGCGCAGGTCATCGTCATCCATGGCCGGCAGGTCATCATGGACGAGCGAATAGCTGTGCAGGCACTCGAGCGCCGCTGCGGCCACAAGCACCCCGTCATCCGCACGGCCGAAAGCCGCGGCGCATTCCGACATCAACAGCGGGCGCAGGCGCTTGCCGCCATTCAGGGTTCCGTGCTGCATGGCCGCCAGCAGCCGCTCCGGCCGCATCAGCTCGCCCGCGCGGGGCTCGGGCGACAGGGCAGCGCGGATCGCAACATCCATGCGCTGCGTCATGTCGCGCAGCGCCTCGTCAAGCCAGCTCATGCCCTACCCCATCCGGATCCCCAAACCGGCCTGCCGCCGATGACGCCAGACCGCAATCGCCGCCTTGGGTGTCCGGTTTTCACACGCCCGTCAAGCCTCTTGGCACGACAGGTCCGCGGCGGCGCTTTGACGCAACCGGCAGGCGCATGTAGAAGGCTGACAGGCCTCGCAACCGGCAAGGCATCCGGTGCGTCAGAAGAAAGGTTTCCGACAGGGCGATGCTTGAACCGGTGGCGGACAACGGCGGGCAGCGGCACCCCGACGACACGAACGCCGAAGAGGTGGCCCCGGTGACGGCCCGGCGCCCGCGCAGGGGCCTCGGCCGCCGCATCGCCCGCGCCGTGATGATCACGCTGCTGGCGCTGGTCCTCGCCCCGCCGGTGCTCACGGTCCTGTACATGCTCATCCCGCCGGTCAGCACGCTGATGCTCGGACGCACGGTCCAGGGCCTGTGGGTCGACCGGCAGTGGCGCACGCTCGACGAGATCTCGCCCAATCTGGTGCGGGCGGTGATCACCTCGGAGGACAGTGGCTTCTGCAGCCACAACGGCGTCGACTGGGAGGCCCTCGAAGGACAGATCGAGCGCCTGAACGCCGGCAAGGAGGCGCGCGGGGCAAGCACGATCACCATGCAGCTGGCCAAGAACCTGTTTCTCTGGGGCGACCGGAGCTTCGTCCGCAAGGGCATGGAGCTGCCGCTCGCGCTGATGCTGGATGCCATGCTGAGCAAGCGCCGGATCATGGAGCTCTATCTCAACATCGCCGAATGGGGCGAGGGCATCTTCGGCGCGGAGGCCGCCGCGCAGGCCTGGTTCGGCAAGCCGGCGGCGGCGCTCACGACGGCGGAGGCGGCCCGTCTGGCCACCGCGCTGCCCAACCCGATCCTGCGCAATCCGGCCAAGCCGGGCCGCGGCCACGCCCGTCTCGCCAGCACCAACCAGAGCCGGGTCACCCAGGCCGGAGACATTTTCTCCTGCGTGCTCACCCGTCCTTAAGGGGCAAAAGAAAAATTCGGCTTTCCTCTGGCAAATCCCGGACATTGCCTGTATAAGCCCCACCATTCCGACACGCTGCGTGGTGCCACGCCCCGGGCAAACCCGGTCCGGGCCGCGTGGACTATGGACTACGGAGAACAAGAACATGGCCGTTCCGAAGAGAAAAACCTCGCGCATGAAGCGCGGTTTTCGCCGTTCCGCGGACGCCCTGAAGCAGCCGACTTACGTCGAGGACAAGGATTCGGGCGAACTGCGCCGCCCGCATCACGTCGACCTCAAGACCGGCATGTACCGGGGCCGTCAGATCCTGCAGGTCAAAGACGACGTCTGATCCCAGGATCGCTGCGGCGACTGAAATCCAGATCAAGGCCGGCGGAAACGCCGGCCTTTTTCGTTGCCGGCGCCCTCCCCGTCCCTGCCGGTGGGTGGCGGACATGTCGCCTCCTGTCAATTTCCGCAGGCGCGGGCCGACAGGGGCGTCGATGTGGTGTACAAGTCGCAGACACAGACGACCGACACCGGACCAGCGCCGCCTGGCTTCCGGCTGATCCGGAGGGGACCGATGCCGACACTGCTGTCCATCCCGCTGACCATCGTGCCGTTGATCCTCTACAACTTCGTCGCGTTCGGCTGGTTCGGTCCGCTGCAGGGCGACCCGTGGTACATGCCGGTCCTGACGATCGAGATGGTCTCCTCGGCGCGGTTCACGCTGGTGATGGGCGACCTGATGCTGAGCGTGGCGCTGGTCCTGCTCTTCGTCGAGATCCTCAAGGCCACCCGGACGGGTGCGGCGGTGCTCTCCGACCACATCCTGTCGATGCTTGTCTTCGTGGCCTATCTCATCGAGTTCCTGACCATCCGGCAGGCGGCGACCTCGACCTTCTTCCTGCTGCTGGTCATTGCCGCGATCGACGTGATCGCAGGCTTCACGATCACCATCACCGGCGCGCGCCGCGATGTGAGCTTCACCGGCCGGGACGAGTAGCGCCCGTCCTGCTCAGGCATCCGGCCGCGTGTCGGGCGCGCCAGGCTCGGGCAGGGCGTGGCGCTGGATCAGCGGCAGCTGGAACATGGTGAAGACCAGCGTGATCGGCATGATGCCGAAGACCTTGAAGCTGACCCAGAAATCCGTCGAGAAGCTGCGCCAGACAACCTCGTTGACGACGGCGAGGAACAGGAAGAACAGGCCCCAGCGCAGCGTCAGGATGCGCCAGCCCTCGTCCGTCAGCCGGAAGGCGCTGTCGAAGACATAGCCCAGCAAGGACTTGCCGAAGGCAAGCCCGGCGAGAAGCGTCACGCCGAAGAGGGTGTTGATGATCGTCGGCTTCAGCTTGATGAAAAGCTCGTCATGCAGCCACAGCGTCAGCGCGCCGAAGACGAAAACGATGACACCCGAGACCAGCGGCATCACCGGCAGGCGCCGGGTCAGCCACAGGGACACGCCGAGCGAAAGGGCAATGGCGACCATGAAGGCGGCCGTGGCCAGGAAGATCGGTCCGCCGAAGACGGCCAGCTGCGGCAGGGCGGCGGCGATCTGTTCCCCGCGCGAGTTGAACAGGAAGAACACGCCGAGCGGCCCCAGTTCCAGCGCCAGTTTCAGCAGGGGGGACATCTCCTTGCCCCCGGTCTCCTTCAGCCGTTCGGGATCGTTGGGCGCGCGTTCCAGGTCCATCTTGTCTCCACGGGCGCTGAGGCCCTGTCCAGCATGTGTCTGCGCAGATAGGAACAGGGACACCGTCGGGTCAACAGGCAAGGACGCGGAAAACGACCTTGCCGATGATATGGCATCGCTTTCCCGATGAGGCAGCCAAGGACCGGGCTGACTGCAGGACCCGGCGGCAGGCCATGAAAAAGGGCGCCCGGGTGGGCGCCCTCGGACTTGCAGCCAGACTTGCAGCCAGACTGGCCGTTCGCGCTGCGCTGCCCCGCAAGGGGCGGCAGCCGCATCCCGTCAGCCGTTGGCGATGTACTGGCCACCGTTCAGCGTCAGGACGGCACCGGTCATGAAGGCCGCACTGTCAGCCGCCAGGTAGACGACGGCCTGCGCGACTTCCTCGGGGTGGCCGAGACGGCCGACCGGGATGCCGGCCACGATCTGCTGCAGCACCTTCTCCGGCATGGCAGCGACCATGTCGGTGTTGATGTAGCCCGGGCAGATGGCGTTGACGGTGATGCCCTTGAAGGCGTTCTCCTGCGCCAGGGCCTTGGTGAAGCCGATCACGCCGGCCTTGGCGGCGGAGTAGTTGGCCTGCCCCATCTGACCCTTCTGGCCATTGATCGAGGAAATGTTGATGATGCGGCCGAAGCCACGGTTGCGCATGCCTTCGATGACCGGGCGGGTCATGGTGAACATGCTGTCGAGGTTGGTCGACAGCACCGACCGCCACTGCTCGAAGGTCATCTTGTGGAACATGCCGTCACGAGTGATGCCGGCATTGTTGACCAGGATCTCGACCGGGCCGAGGTCCGCCTCCACCTGGGCAATGCCCTTGGCGCAGTCTTCCTCGTGGGAGACATCCCACTTGTAGACATGGATGCCCGTCTGGGCCTTGAAGGCCTCTGCCTTTTCCGTGTTGCCGGCGTAGGTCGCGGCGACCGTATATCCTGCTGCCTTGAGGGCGAGAGAGATGGCTTCGCCAATGCCTCGCGTTCCGCCGGTGACCAGTGCGACCTTGCTCATGCTTGTCTCCCCAAATGCATCGGGCCTTGTGACACGCGGCCCTGTTCCATTCCTAATCCTTCAGTCCGGACGGGGGGCCGCAGTCCGCCCTTCGGCGCAGGCCCGGCCGTCAGCCGCATCGCGGACGCAGGACCTTGCCTGCGGCCGCGAAACCTGTGTCATCCGCATCGCGCCGGCCCGGTGTCCGGCGGAGGCGGGAAACCGGACCCGACTTGCCGTCAGGCGCGCTCGAGGCACATGGCAACGCCCATGCCGCCGCCGATGCACAGCGTCGCCAGACCCTTCTTGGCGTCGCGGCGGCCCATCTCGTGCAGCAGCGTCACCAGGATGCGTGCGCCGGAGGCCCCGATCGGATGGCCGATGGCGATGGCACCGCCGTTGACGTTGACGATGTCCGGGTTCCAGCCCATGTCCTTGTTCACGGCGCAGGCCTGCGCGGCAAAGGCCTCGTTGGCTTCCACCAGATCCAGGTCGGACACCGACCAGCCGGCCTTTTCCAGCGCCTTGCGCGAGGCCGGGATCGGGCCGGAGCCCATCACGGACGGATCGACGCCGGCGGTCGCCCAGGAGGCGATGCGGGCGAGCGGGGTAAGGCCACGGCGGGCCGCCTCGGCCGCGCTCATGACGACGAGCGCGGCGGCGCCGTCGTTGATGCCGGAGGCATTGCCCGCGGTCACGGTGCCGTCCTTGGTGAAGGCGGGACGCAGCTTGGCCATGCTGTCGAGCGTGGCGCCATGGCGGATGTACTCGTCATCCTCGATGACCTTGTCGCCCTTGCGATCGGCCACGGTCACCGGGGTGATCTCGTCCTTGAAGCGGCCGGCCTTCTGGGCAGCCTCGGCCTTGTTCTGCGACGCGAGAGCGAAGGCGTCCTGCTCGTCACGGGAGATCTGCCACTTCAGGGCGACGTTCTCGGCCGTCTGGCCCATGTGGTAGCCGTTGAAGGCGTCCCACAGGCCGTCCTTGATCATGGTGTCGATCATCTTGTAGTCGCCCATCTTGTAGCCGGACCGCATCGGCGCGCAGTGGGGCGAGAGCGACATGTTTTCCTGGCCGCCGGCGATCACGACGCGGGCATCGCCGGTCTGGATCTGCTGCGCTGCAATGGCAACGGTGCGCAGGCCCGAGCCACAGACCTGGTTCAGGAGCCAGGCGGTGGAGCTTTCCGGCAGGCCGGCGGCGATGGCCGCCTGACGGGCCGGGTTCTGCCCCTGGCCGGCGGTCAGGACCTGGCCGAACACCAGCTCGTCGACGTCGGCGGCAGCAACGCCCGCCTTGGCGAGAGCGGCCTTGATGACGGCCGCGCCCAGCTCGTGAGCCGGAACATTGGCAAAGGAGCCGTTGAAGGAACCCACCGCGGTGCGGGTGGCACTGACGATTACGACGTCGGTTGAAGCGCTCATGAAGACCTCCGGATGACTGATTCCCCCCGGGACATGCCAGCTCCCCCTCTGGTTTTTGCGGATGCGGGTGCCCCTACTCAGCTGCGACTAGAGACCGCCAGCTGGCGCAAGTCAACCGGGGCAGCAAGCGCTATTGCAGTGCAAACCGTCATCCTTTCGTCAAGCAACATGAAAGGGGTGGCCAGACACGCAAAGATTGGCATAGTCTCGCAACAGGAGGAGCGGCGATGGCCCGAAGGGCTTGTCGCCAAACAGGAACTTGCCGCCGCGGCGCGTGAACCGAAGACGGGGACGCCGACGGTATGCCGGGAGTACGCACGAATGGCAAAGACCAGTGAGCCGACGATCATCAAGAAATACGCCAACCGTCGCCTCTACAACACCGGCACCAGCACCTACGTGACCCTCGAGGACCTCGCCGTGATGGTGAAGGGCGAGGAAGATTTCGTCGTCTATGATGCCAAGACCGGCGAGGACATCACCCGGTCGGTGCTGACGCAGATCATCTTCGAGCAGGAAGGCAAGGGCGGCCAGAACCTGCTGCCGATCACCTTCCTGCGCCAGCTGATCCGCTTTTATGGTGACAGCCTGCAGGGTCTGGTGCCCAGCTATCTCGAGTACTCGATTTCCTCCCTGACGCGCGAACAGGACAAGCTGCGCAGCCAGATGTCCGACGCCTTCGGCGCCTCGGCCTTCGAGGCCATCGAGGAGCAGGTGAAGCGCAACACCGAGATGTTTGAACGCGCCATGAAGATGTTCCTGCCGTTCGGAATCGGCGGTGCTGCCCCGGCTGCCCCGGGCGCCGCCACCGACACGGCAGCAGCCGCGACCGCTCAGAAATCGGCGCCGCGCGCCGCACCGGCCGCGTCCGAACTCGACGAGATGAAGCGCCAGCTGTCCGAAATGCAGGCCAAGATCAACGCCCTGTCGCAGAAGTGAGCAAGGGCGCGGCCGGCGGCGTCAGGCTGCCAGCAACGCCGGAGGAGACGCGCGGGCGCATGCCTGCGCCGGAGTGCAAGGGCATCGCCGGCGCCGGGCCGTCCGCGCGACCCGGCTGAACCTGCGAAAGACTGACTGCGACAGACTGGCCGCGAAAGACTGGCCGAGGGACAGGCAGACGGGGCGAAAAGGCTGACGGTCAGAAGGGCTGACGGTCAGGAATGCTAGCCGCAGTCGGCGACCAGACCCACGGCCGCGATGCCGGCCACTGCACAGGCCTCGTCATGGTCGGAGGTGTCGCCGGTGATTCCCACCGCCCCAAGCACCTCGCCCCCCGCATTGCGGACCAGCACGCCACCGGGAACCGGGACGATGGCCCCGCCCGACACGCCGTTCAGCGCCTGGACGAAATGTGGCCGCGTCTCCGCATTGGCCTGCAGCCAGCGGGTTCCCGTCCCGACGGCCAGGGCGCCATAGGCCTTGCCCGTGGCGATCTGCGGTCGCAGGATCGACGAGCCGTCCTGACGCGCGAAGGCGATCAGATGGCCGCCGTCGTCCAGAACTGCGACACTGATCGGCTTCAGCGACAAGGCGGCCGCTTTTTCAAATGCGGCGGAAATGATTGTCTGTGCCGTCGCAAGTGTCAGCTTTCCCATGACCGGAGGTCTCCGCTAAGAATTGATCCCGATATCGAAGGGCTAGCATGACACGTCGGCGAAACACAGGAAGCCCGACCGGAAAACTCTTCCGCCGGCGCGGAACAAATTGAACTTGGGGGAACAGTCTCGTGGCTCGCAACTTTGACTTGCCCGGCCGGTCGCCGGTCATCGCCACCCGCGGCATGGCCGCAACATCGCATCCGCTGTCGACCTCGGCCGCCATCGAGATCCTGCAGGATGGCGGCAACGCGGTCGATGCTGCCATTGCCGCCGTCGCCGTGCAGTGTGTCGTCGAGCCGCACATGACCGGACTTGGCGGCGACTGCTTCGCCATCGTGACCGAACCGGACGGCCGCATGGCCGGTTTCAACGGCTCCGGCGCCGCACCGCGCGCCGTCAGCACTGCGCGGCTTCTGGAGGAAGGCCTTCGCGAGATCACGCCCGAGAGCGTGCATGCTGTCACCGTGCCCGGCGCGGTCCGCGCCTGGGAGACCTTGCTCAAGGCACATGGCAGCAAGCCGCTGAAGAAGCTCCTGCGCCGGGCCATTTCCTATGCCCGCGACGGATTTCCGGTCACCGCCCGCGTTGCGCGTGACTGGACCCACAGCGTCGGCAAGCTGGCCGCAGATCCGGCCAGCGCGGCCGCCTATCTGGTGAAGGGCGAAGCACCGCAGGCCGGCGACATCATCCGCCTGCCGCGTCTCGCCGACACGCTCAGCGCCATCGCCAGCGGCGGTGCGGACGCGTTCTACACCGGCGAGATTGCCCGCGACATCGTCGACACGCTGAAGGCCCGCGGCGGCCTGATGACGCCGGAAGATCTCGCCGCCTGCCACACGACCGCGGTCGCACCGGTCTTGCGCGACTACCGCGGGCACACGCTGGCAGAACTGCCGCCCAACGGACAGGGTCTTGTGGCTCTCATCATGCTCGGCCTGCTCGAGCGGCACGATCTGGCCGCGCTCGATCCGCTCGGGCCGGAGCGCCTGCACCTGGAGATCGAGGCAGCACGGCTCGCCTATGCGATGCGCAACCGCTTCATCGCAGACCCCGGTCACATGGACGTCTGCCACACGGACCTGATCCGCCCGGAGACCCTGGACCGGCTTGCCGCGCAGATGTCTCCCGACAAGCGCAATCCGGCCATCCAGGTGCCCGAGAGCCTGCCGCAGACCGACACGGTCTATCTCAGCGTCGTCGACAAGGACGGGCTCGCCGTTTCGTTCATCAATTCCATCTTCAAGGAGTTCGGGTCCGGCATCACCGCGCCAAAGTCCGGCGTGCTGCTGCACAACCGCGGCTGCAGCTTCCGGGTCCAGCCGGGCCATTCCAACACGATCGAGGGCGGCAAGCGACCGATGCACACCATCCTGCCGGCCTTCGCGCTGAAGGATGGCGCGCCGTGGCTCTGCTTCGGCGTCATGGGCGGCCATTACCAGCCCTGCGGTCACGTGCATGTGCTCACCAACATGATCGACCACGGCATGGACGTGCAGGAAGCGATCGACGCGCCGCGGCTGTTCCTTGATGACACCTTCACCCGCCTGCAGGTCGAAAGCGGGATCCCGGAGAAGACGGCGGCCGGACTGGCGGCCCGGGGCCATGACGTGGTGCGCGCAGCCTCCCCGATCGGCGGCGCCCAGGCGATCCAGATCGACCGCAAGCGTGGCACGCTGACCGGTGGGTCGGATCCGCGCAAGGACGGGCACGCGGCCGGCTACTGACCACAGCGGCTCCCCTGGGGAGCCGCAGGATCGGGGGAACAGGGTCAGGGCACCGGAGAAGGCGCAGGGTGGGGCGGCAGGCGGAGGCGACCGGATGGACAGGTCAGCGTCCGCCGCCCCGGCTGTTCTCTCAGAGATGCGTCGAGACGACGTGGCCCGGCTGGCGGCGACGCGGGGACGCCGCAACGCTGCGATAGCTCGAGACCTGGCTGAGTGCCTCGGACGGCACCACCGCAAGCGCCACGCTTTCGGCCTCGCGGGCGGCAATCAGATGGGCGAGGAACGCGGCATCGGGGCGATAGAGCCCGAACCCGGCGTGACGGTCCTCGACACCGGCGACAAGCGGCGCCGGCAGGCTCAGCGGGGTGCGGGCGGTTTCGGCCACCTCGTCGGCGGTGGCGGCACGCGCACGCGCCTTGGCCCTCACCTGGGCACGGGCCTGGGCCCTGCGACGGTCTGCAACACGGTCAAACGGGCGGAATGGATCGATACGCAACGGATCTGCCTTTGCCTGTTCCGGTTCGGGACGCCCGGCTGGACGTACCCTTCCTGTCGCAAGCCTCATGCCAGCCGCTGGCGCGCGTTAACGATTGACCGCTGATTTCCTTTGGCTTTTCCCTGAAATGGTTAATGCCGCTGCTGGTGTTTTAGACAAATCCGCCCGGCGCCCGGCCGCATCGGCCGGGCCAAACGAAAAGGGCGCCTCCCTTGCGGGAAGCGCCCTTCGTCAGACGGTGAACCGTCGATCAGGCTGCCAGAGCGGCCTGCGCCTTTTCGACCAGGGCCTGGAAAGCGGCCGGCTGGTTGATGGCGAGATCGGACAGAACCTTGCGGTCAACTTCGATGCCGGCCTTGTTCAGGCCGTCGATGAAGCGGCCGTAGGTCAGGCCATGCTCGCGGGTGGCAGCGTTGATGCGCTGGATCCACAGCGAACGGAAGTTCCGCTTCCTGACCTTGCGGTCGCGGTAGGCATACTGAGCTGCCTTCTCGACGGCCTGCTTGGCAATGCGGATGGTATTCTTGCGGCGGCCGTAGTAGCCCTTGGCAGCCTTGATAACCTTCTTATGACGGGCATGGGCCGTTACGCCCCGCTTGACACGCGCCATTGGTAAACTCCTTGAATGTCAGGTGGCGTTAGGCGTTCGGCATGTACTGCTTCACGATCTTGGCGTCCTGCGGCGCCAGCGTGGTCGTGCCACGGGCGTTGCGGACGAACTTGGCCGTGCGCTTGATCATGCCATGACGCTTGCCGGCCTGACCGGTCTTCACCTTGCCGGTCGCGGTCAGCTTGAAGCGCTTCTTCGCTCCAGACTTCGTCTTCAGCTTGGGCATTTTGCATCCTTTCATTGGTGCGGGACGGTAAACCGCCCGCTCGTTTGTTGGTGCATCGAGAGGTCGCCACGGCATGCCCTGGTTTCGCAGCGCCACGCCTTCGCGCCGGAGACTGGCTCCAGACAACAGAAGAGCGCGCCCGCAAAGAGCCGGACGACTCTGGACCGGTGGCTTATAGGGGCGAGCCGGGTGGATTGCAACCGGAATCGACCGGGCGCGCGTCGTGCCGGTCACCACCCCGACAGCGGGCATCGGAAACAGGTCACCCGTCGGAATCTGGCCAGCCGGATCGCCCCGGCCCCAGCCGGGGACGGCTTGCCCCGGAATGCAAACAGCCCGGGCACAGGGCCCGGGCTGCCGGATTGCGCAGGCGGATCGCACCGCGTCGCCATTCGTCGATTTCGGACCGGACCCGCGCGTCAGCGCTGGATCGGAGCCAGAACCATCACCATCTGCCGGCCTTCGAGACGCGGCGCGGATTCGACCTTGGCGATGTCTGCCGTCTCGTCGCGCACCTGCATCAGCAGCTTCATGCCCAGATCCTGGTGTGCCATTTCACGGCCACGGAAACGCAGGGTGACCTTGACCTTGTCGCCTTCCGCGAAGAAGCGCTGGATCGCCTTCATCTTCACCTCATAGTCATGGGTGTCGATGTTCGGACGCATCTTGATCTCCTTGATCTCGACGGTCTTCTGCTTCTTGCGCGCCTCGGCCGCCTTCTTCTGCGACTGGTACTTGAACCGGCCGTAGTCAAGGATCTTGCAAACCGGGGGTTCCGCGTTCGGCTGGATCTCGACCAGGTCCATTCCGGCTTCGATAGCCAGATCCAGGGCCTCGTGCGTGGGGACGATGCCCCGGTTCTGGCCCTCGTGGTCGATCAACTGGACTTCGCGAACGCGAATCTCATCATTGGTGCGCGGGCCATCCTTCGTAGGAGGCGGGGCGCGGAATGGACGGCGAATGGTCGCTATCTCCTCTGTCGTTGCAATCAGGCAGCTGCCCCAGTGAGCGCAATACGCCAAAAACCCCGTACGCAAGCGCCGAGGCCAATGACCACCCGCTGATGGTCTGGAGCGCCTTCAAAATCTGCCTATCCTGACCGAAAGTCAACAGCCGAAGCGGCAGAAAGCCTCAGGATCGCGGTGCCGGCACCCGCTCCACAAGCCCGGCGTAGGCTTCGAGCGTCGAGCGGCACATGGCCTCGACGGTGAAATGGGTCTGCACATGGCCCAGCGCCCGGGTCCGCAGCGCCGACAAGTCGGCCGGATCGAGCGAGAGGACCTCGATGATTGCATCGGCAAGCGCGCCCGCATCCCCCGGCGGAACGCGCCAGCCGGTCCGCGCCGGCGCGGAGACCTGCGGGGGCGCCAGCACCGTCTCCGGCACGGCGCCGAGATCGGACACGATCACCGGAACCCCGGCCGCCTGCGCCTCGACGGCGGCCCGGCCGAAGGCCTCCGGTTCGGTCGAGGCCACGACACTGAGCCGGCTCAGCGCCATCGCGGCCGGCACGTCGGCGCAGTGACCGACCAGCCGCACGTCGGCTCCGAGCCCGGCGGCGCTGATGCGCTGCATCAGCTCCTGGCGATAGCTGTCACGACCCTGGTCATCGCCGGCCAGCACCGCCAGCGGCAGTGGCACACCACGCCGTTTCAGCTCGGCCATCGCCTCGATCACGACACGCTGGCCCTTCCATCCGGTCAGCCGGGCGAGCTGCAGCAGGACAGGCCGGCCGGGCTCGACGCCGAACTGACCGGCCATGGCGGCGCGGCGTGCATCGGAGACGGTTTCAGGGGCCAGCGCGGCCAGATCGGATCCGCGATGGATGACCTTGAGGCGCTCCCGGGCAAAGGGGTGGCGCGCGGCGATCAGGTCGGCGGTGTAGCGCGAGTTGGCGATCACGACATCACCGCGGGCCATGACGGAATTGTACCAGGCCTTGACCGCGTTGGTCTGCTTGTAGATGCCGTGATAGGTGGTGACGAAGGGCAGTCCGAGCGCACGGGCTGCCAGAAGCGCCGACCAGGCGGGCGCGCGGCTGCGGGCGTGGATCACCGAGACCCCGCGCTCGCGGGCGAGCCGGGCAAGCCGGCGCGCATTGGCGAGGATGGTCACCGGGTTCTTGGAGCCCACCGGCAGAACCACATGCTCTGCCCCGGCTGCCTCCAGATCCGGGACGAGCCGCCCGCCTTCACTGACGACGAGCGCCCGCCAGCCCCGCGCGACCACGGCCGCCGCCACGTCGACCGTGGTGCGCTCGGCCCCGCCGGTCTCGAGATCCGGTATCACCTGCAGGATGAGCGGGGATGCGTCGGGTCGGGTCAAGCCTGTCTCCGCAATGCCGGGCCTTCTCTGGCAGGCCGGACTGTGCCAAACCGGCGACACGCATGGGGTCAGCCGGAAGGGAGCCATACAATGGGCGATGCGACGCCGCAATTCCTCACGGTCGGGTCCGGCGCGGCGCGGCGCGAGATTGCCGTGATCCGGCAGGAGGGCCGCACGCCCGGGCTGTTCTGGCTCTCGGGCTTCAAGTCCGACATGACCGGAACCAAGGCGGCAGCCCTTGCCGAACGGGCGGCCAGCACGGGGCAGGCGGTGACGCGGATGGACTACTCCGGCCACGGGCAGTCTGGCGGCCGGTTCGAGGAGGGCACGATCAGCCGCTGGCTCGAGGAGGCCCGCGCCGTCTTCGACACGGACGCTCCGGGCGAGCGGATCCTGGTCGGCTCGTCCATGGGCGGCTGGCTGGCGCTGCTCCTGACCCTGGCGCATGTCGCCGAAGTTGGCCTAGAGCGCAGCCGGATCCGTGGACTGGTCCTGATTGCCCCGGCCACGGACTTCACCGAAGAGCTGATGTGGCGCCAGCGGTTTGACGACACGATCCGGGAGGAGATCCTGCGGACAGGCCGCTACGCGCGGCCTTCGGCCTATGGTGACGGTCCCTATGTCATCACGCGGGAGCTCATCGAGGACGGGCGGCGCCACCTGCTGCTTGGTCGTGCCCTGCAGCTCGGCTGCCCCGTCTCCATCCTGCAGGGCCGACGGGATCCCGACGTGCCCTGGACGCATGCCCTGCGCCTGGTCGAGAGCCTGCCGCAGGATGACGTGCGGCTCACGCTGGTGCCGGATGGCGACCACCGGCTGTCCCGACCACAGGACATCTCGCTGCTGCTCGACCTGATTGCAGGAATTTCATCGTAAATCCTGCATTGCATATGCGGATTGAATTACTCAGAAATAAGCAGAAACAATTGATGCACGTATTTGCCCTTATCTGGACACGCGACAGTATTGCGGCATAACGGAATAAACTATACTTTAACTTCGTGTTTATTGTCAGAGGCGCATCACGTCCCCGTAGGAATTCTTGGGGATCGAATCATGCGCCTGCAATTATCGAGTGTGATGCTGGGAATCTTCGCGCTCGTCCTTGTGTCATTGGCCGGAGTGAGCCTGACGGCCCAGTCCGGCATCACCTCCGTCAACGATCGCACCGAAGAGATCATCGACATCTGGCTGCCCAGCGTGTCGATCAGCCAGTCCGTCGAAGCCCTGAGCTACAAGCTGCAGGCCGATCTCCTGTTCCATGTCACCTCGGGCGACGACCAGGCATTTGCTGGCATCGAACGCGACATGCAGGACACCCGCGCCCGGATCGACGTCCTGTTCGACGACTACGAAAAACTCATCGTCAGCGACGGCGAACGCCAGCTCTTCAATGACATGACCGCCCGGTGGCGCGCCTTTGTCCAGGTTGCCGACCGGATCGTCGGCCTCTCGCGCGACCACCGAAACGCCGATGCCGCCGCGCTGTTCGCCGGCGAGGGCCGCGCCCGCTACACGGAGGCTGCGGCCGCCCTGCGCAAGATCGTCGATCTCAACCTGACCGGGGCTGCGGATGCCGGCAAGGCCGCCCGTGCAACCCAGTCGTCCGTCGAAAGCTCGCTGCTTCTCGCCGCCGCCGCCGTCTTCCTGCTGATCGTCGGCGCAAGCGTGTTCGTCATCGCGCGGGTGACGACGCCGATCAAGGCACTGACCCGCTCGATGCAGACGGTGGCCAGCGGCATGCTGGAGACGCGCATCCCGCACGCCACCATGCGCAACGAGATCGGCGACATGGCGCTGTGCCTCGAAGGTTTCGTCGCCGACCTGAGAGCCGGCCGCAAGGCGCAGGCCGAGCAGGCGGAGACGGAACGGCGCGCCGCCGAGCAGATGGCGCTGGAGCGCCAGAAGATCGCGGACACCTTTGAACAGAAGATGGGCGCACTGGCCGAGCAGTTCCATTCCGCATCCGAAGCCCTGGCCGGATCCGCCCGCAACCTGTCGGCAACGGCGGAAGAAACGGCGCGGCAGACGCAGGTCGTGGCGGGCGCTGCCGAGCATGCCTCGGACAACGTCCAGACCGTTGCTGCCGGCACCGAGGAACTGACCGCCTCGATCCGCGAGATCAGCTCGCAGGTCTCGCGTTCAAGCACCATCACCGAGGCTGCGGCCCGCGACGGCTCGGATGCCAGCACCAACATTGCGGCGCTCTACTCCTCCGCGCAGCAGATCGGCGAGGTGGTGGAGCTGATCAGCGACATCGCGGCCCAGACCAACCTGCTGGCGCTCAACGCGACGATCGAGGCGGCGCGCGCCGGCGAGGCGGGCCGCGGCTTCGCTGTCGTTGCCTCGGAAGTGAAACAGCTGGCCGCCCAGACCTCGCGCGCCACCGAAGAGATCGGCCGCAAGATCGGCGAGATCCAGACCGCGACCTCGGGCTCGGTCGAGGCCATCCGGCGGATGGTCACCACGATCGAGGACATTCGCGCGCTGACCTCGAGCATCGCCGGGGCCGTGGAGCAGCAGACCGCCGCCACGGCGGAAATCGCGACCAACACCCAGCGCGCGGCGATGGGTGCCGGCGACGTCAGCCGCAACATTTCCGGCGTCGGCACGGCAGCGGAAATGACCGGGGAAGCAGCCACCCAGCTGATGACGCTGTCAGGCGACCTGTCCACCCAGTCGACGACCCTGCGCGAGGAAGTGCGCAGCTTCGCCACGAGTCTGCGCCGGGGTTGACCGGGCCGGCCCGGAGCGCGTCAGCCCCACCCCGGCCATCCAGACGGCAACGGCCGCGCGATCCCGCGCGGCCGTTCCTGCTTGTCCGGTCCGGTCGGCTCAGCGGGCGAAGACGATCGTCTTGTTGCCGACGATCATGACCCGGTTTTCGAGGTGGAACTTCACCGCGCGGGCGAGCACGCGGGATTCGATGTCGCGGCCGCGAGCGACGAAGTCGTTGGCAGACAGGGAGTGGTTCACGCGCTCGGCGTCCTGCTCGATGATCGGGCCCTCGTCGAGGTCAGCGGTCACGTAATGCGCCGTCGCGCCGATCATCTTCACGCCCCGCTCGTGAGCCTGGTGATAGGGCCGTGCCCCCTTGAAGCTCGGCAGGAACGAATGGTGAATGTTGATGACCTTGCCGAACAGGCGCTTCGACAGGCTGTCGGACAGGACCTGCATGTAGCGGGCCAGAACGACAAGATCCGCTCCCGTTTCCTTGACCAGCGCCAGCAGCTTCTCTTCCTGCTGGGCCTTGTTCTCCTTGTTGACCGGCCAGTAGTGGAAGGGAATGCCCTCGATCTCGGCGGTGCGGCGGCTGTCCTCGTGGTTGGAAACGATGGCTGCCACGTCGGCATCCATCCAGCCGACCCGGATCTGATAGAGAAGATGCAGCATGGCATGGTCGAACTTCGAGACCATGATGATGATCTTCTTGCGCTGTGACTGGTCCGTCAGCTCGGTCTTCATGTCGAAGCGGGCGATCGCCGGCGCCAGCGCACGGGAGATCGTGTCCCGGGTCACGCCCTCCGGCGCGAGGAAGGCGATGCGCATGAAGAAGCGGTTGCTGACCTGATCCCAGAACTGGTCGCTCTCCGCAATGTTGGCGCCCATGTCGGCGAGTTCGGTGGTCACGGCCGCGACGATCCCCGGCCGGTCTTCGCAGGACAGGGTGAATACAAAGGACTTCATCGACAAGGCGGATCCCTTTCCGGTTCGTGGGGCGTGTCTTTTACCACAGCACCTGCCGGAGGAAAGGCATGCCTGACGACTGCATCCGGCCGCCGGCGCCGCTCCGGGCTGTGGACCCGCCACAGTGTTGCCCGTCGCCCTGCCCGCTCGCGCAAGGGAATCCGCCACCGTTCCCCGAATATGCGACATGCTGCCGACCGTGATCCGGGGCAGCTCCTGCAACCGCTGCCGGACCGGACCTTTACGCAGCATCGTCAATAAGAACAATGATGTTTATAGTGCGCAATCCCGGTCTTAAATTTCAGAACAACGAATCTATACAGCGTCGACTTCGGAAAGTCATAATGTCGCAGGTAATGATTAAAAAATGAGCGTTTCGTTTACCCTGATCTGCAACGTAAGAAATATTTCGTTAACCATTGCAGCAACAATCATGGGATGCATGAAGGAGACGATTCGCCATGAGGTACTTGCCCCTCGCTGTTGCGTTTCTGTGTCTAGCGTACCCAAGAATTTCAGATGCCAACGAGTTCCAGGTCGAACTGGAAACCCTCGCGTCCAGCCGCGTCGCAACCCTCGCGGCGGCACCGGAAGTGATCGCGGCCGTGCTCGATCACAACCGGAAGTCTGCCTCACTCGATGCGGATGCCATCGAGGGGCTTGATCAGGTCTGGCGCGCCGAGGTCGATTCGATCGTGCAGCCGACGATCGACGCCATGATGAGCAATTCCCTGTCGCAGTTCCTCGCCCGCCAGCAGGAGGCCAGTGGCGGCCTGTTCACGGAGATCTTCGTGATGGACGCCAAGGGCCTGAACGTCGGCCAGAGCGAACTGACGTCCGACATCTGGCAGGGCGACGAGGCCAAGTGGCAGGACACGTTCCTGAAGGGCCGCGACAGTCGCCACATCAGCGACATCGAGCAGGACGATTCGACCCAGACGATCCAGAGCCAGATCAGTCTGCCGGTCGTCGATCCTTCGACCGGAACCCCCATCGGCGCGATTACCGTCGGCATCAACATCGAGCGGCTCTGACGAGCCAGCGCACAAGTGCGTACGCCCCAGGAAGGTGGTCTACATGCGCATCTCCCGAAAACTGCCTGCAGTCATGATCTCGCTTGGCCTGCTCTGTGCCGCAGGCGTCGGCATCGCCAGCTATTTCTCGGCCGCCTCGATCATGATGCAGCAAGGCGAAGAGGGCCTGTTCGCTCTGGCGGAGAGCGAGGCAGGCGAGGTCGAGAACTTTTTCCAGGACGTGACCACGGAAGTGTCCGGCTTTGCCGACAGCATGTCGGTGATCTCGGCCTACCGTCGGCTTGGCGCCGGCTACGAGAAATATGGCGCAGATGCCCCGCGGATCCTGACGGAGACCTATGTCACGGCCAACCCGCATCCGCCGGAGGCACGCGACGCGCTCGTGAAGACGGGCTACAAGCCCTATGACACCGCCCACAAGACGTATCACCCGATCCTGCGCCGTTTCGCCCAGACATCGGGCTTCGGCGACATCCTGCTGATTTCGCTCGACGGCGAGGTCATCTATTCGCTGCGCAAGCGCTCCGACTTCACGGCCAATCTCCGCGACCCGGCCTGGAGCGGGTCGCCGCTTGGCCAGGCATTTGCCCAGGCGATCGCAGGCCAGCCGGATCAGGCCCACATCCAGGATGCCGCGCCGCATCCGGCCCGCAACGGCATTCCCACCGGCTACATCGCCACCCCGATCTCCATCGGTCGCAAGGCCATTGGCGTGATTGCCTTCGAGACGCCGTCCAAACGGCTCGACAGTCTGCTCGGCACCTACGCCGGCATGGGCGAGACGGGCAACATGTTCCTCGTCAACGAAAGCGGCGAGGCCCAGAACGACAGTGCCCGGACGGCCGCGGTGGACGAGCGCCGGATGATCGTGGTGCCCGCATCGGACGTCAACGAGTCCCTCTCCGGCCTGACCAAGCTGCACGAGCTGGACAACGGCGCGGGCGGGACTCTCGTCGCCGCGATGGTTCCGGTCGAGGCGCCCGGCAAGCGCTATGCCATGCTGGTGGTGCAGGACCGGGACGAGCTGCTGAGCGGCCTGACAACGCTGCAGAACTGGGCGCTGCTGATCTGCCTGATCGGTGGCATCTCGACCGCTGTCGTCGCGATCGTCTTCTCCGGCCGGATGTCCCGCCGCATCCGGAACCTGTCGACCGCCATGCAGCAGCTGGCTGCGGGCCGGATCGACACGCCGCTGCCGGCCGACAACCGCTCGGACGAGATCGACGACATGACCCGCACCGTCGTGGTGTTCAAGGAGAACCTGATCCGCCGCGAGGAACTCGAGGCGGGTGCCAGGATCGAGCGGGACAAGGAGCGGCACCGGCAGGCACATGTCGAGGCAATCATCCTCAAGTTCCGCGACCTGATCGGGGAGATGGTCACCCGGGTGGATGCAAAGACCGGCGTGCTGACGGTCAGCGCCGCCAACATGAACCGGATCGCTCTCGACGCGTCCAGGCAGGCCTCCTCGGCGAGCCTCGCCTCGGCGCACTCCTCGGAGAACGTGCAGACGGTCGCAGCGGCTGCAGAAGAGCTGACCACGGCAATTTCGGAAATCCTGTCGCAGTCGGGACGCGCAGGTCAGATCGTGGAAGACACCACGGCGACCGCGCGCCAGACGGACGCGGAAGTTGCCAGCCTGGACGAGGCCGCCGAGAAGATCGGAGCCGTGGTCGGGATGATCCGCGAGATTGCCGAACAGACCAATCTGCTGGCCCTCAATGCCACCATCGAGGCCGCCCGCGCCGGCAGCGCCGGCAAGGGCTTCGCCGTGGTTGCCGCCGAGGTGAAGGCCCTGTCGGACCAGACCGCGCGCGCAACCGAGCAGATCGGCCAGCAGATTGCCGGGGTCCAGCGGCTCACGAAGAGCGCGATCGGCGCGATCCGGCGGATTTCCGAGCAGATCGAGAGCGTGCATGTGGTGACCGGCGCGATCACCTCCGCCGTCGGCGAGCAGCGCAAGGCAACGCAGGAGATCACCCAGAGCATTGCACTGGCCGCCAGCGGCTCCAGCGAAGTGGTCAGCAACGTCGGTCAGGTGACGGAAGCGATCCAGATCACCCTCCGTGAAGCCGGCTCCGTCGATCAGGTGAGCGCCGAGGTCAAGCATGTGTCGCAGGACCTGATGCAGGCGGTCGAGGACTTCCTGTCCGAGATGCACCGCGACGTGGCCGAACGGCGCAAGGCGCTGCGCATCCAGGCCGGCGAGGAAACGGTGACCATCGACAGCCAGCGCGGCACCTTCGAGGCAGACGTGCGCGACGAGTCGCCCGACGGTCTTGGCCTGCATCCGGTGCCGGGTCTCCTCCCCGGGCTGGACGTGGTCATCCGGCGCGGCTCCGGCCGGCGGCAGACAGGCCACGTGGCCTGGTCCTCCGACAAGGGGGTGGGAATTTCGGATCTGCGGGACATCGCCTGACGCTGTCCGCACCGGATCACGATGTCGGCAGAGGCGGCCCGTCGCATTGACGACCGGCCGCCTCTCGCGTCTCATGTCGGCCCATGCCTTCGGCAGGCGTGTCCTCGGCACGCGTGTTCTCGGCACATCGGGCGGACACCGGAATGCAGGCCTTTCTTCTCGAGCATGAACAGACCTTGCGGCTGGGCGCCTTTCTCGGCGTTCTCGTCCTGATGGCCGGATGGGAACTGGCGGCGCCCGCGCGCCGGCTCGAGGTTCCCCGTCTTCTGCGCTGGTCGAACAATCTGGCGCTGGTTGTCCTGGACACGCTGCTCGTCCGCCTGGCCTTTCCGGTGCTGGCCGTCGGGCTGGCGCTGAAGGCAGAGGCCGGTGGCTGGGGCCTCTTCCATGCGCTTGAGATCCCGGTCTGGCTGGCTGTGGTCCTCGGCGTCATCCTGCTCGATCTGGTGATCTACCTGCAGCATGTGCTGTTTCACTTCGTGCCCGGCCTGTGGCGCCTGCACCGGGTGCATCATGCCGATCTCGACATCGACGTGACCACCGGCCTGCGGTTCCACCCGGTCGAGATCCTCCTGTCGATGGGGCTGAAGCTGGCCGCGGTCGCGGCCCTTGGCGCGCCGGCCCTGGCCGTGCTGCTGTTCGAGGTGCTGCTCAACGCCTGCGCGATGTTCAACCACTCGAACATCCGGCTGCCCGCGCGCGTCGACCGCGTGCTGCGGCTGGTCCTGGTCACGCCGGACATGCACCGGGTCCACCATTCCGTGATCCCGCGCGAGACGAACTCGAACTTCGGCTTTTCCCTGTCGTGGTGGGACCGGTTGCTCGGCACCTATATCGCGCAGCCGGCTGAGGGACATGAGGGCATGCGCATCGGCGTGCCGCAGTTCCGCACCCGCCGCGATCTCTGGCTGGACCGGATGCTGTGGCAGCCCGTGCGTGGCCCCGCCTATGGCTCCCCCCGCAACACCGACGACACGGGCACGGCCAGGACAGAACCGGAGGCCTAAGGCCTCCGGTCCGGCTCGAGCACGAACCCACCAGCCGTCATCCCGGCCAAGCCAAGCGGCAGCGAGGCGCTGAGCCGGGATCCAGATGACAGCCGCGCGCAGCGCGACACAATCCAACGAAAGCAGACCTAATCCCGCTGACTTGTCTTGGGGCTCGCCTGCGCTCGCACAGACGTGCTGGATTCCGGATCTGCGGTTCGCTGAACGCTCACCTTGTCCGGAATGACGGAAAACATCGAGATTCAGGGGCTTGTCGGCAACTTGAACCGGAGGCATGAGGCCTCCGGTCCGGTTTCAATCAGCGGGACATCACGCGCGAAGCTGGATCGGCCGTCCCTGCGTGATCCGGGCGGCAGCAGCCACGATGGCATCCGCATCGATGCCGAAATGCCGGTAGAGATCGGCAATCGTGCCGGTCTGGCCGAAATGCTCGACGCCGAGCGGGATGGTCCGGTGACCGGCCACCGCGCCGAGCCAGGACAGCGTCGCCGGATGGCCATCAATCACGGTGATCAGCGTGCAATGCGGCGGCAACTGGCCCATCAGCCGCTCGGCAAGGCTCGTCGCCGTCTCGTGGCCCCGGGCCCGCGCCCGCCGCGCCGCCGTCCAGCCGGCGTTCAGCCGGTCGGCGGAGGTGACCGCCAGCACGCCGATGTCACGCCGCGCACCCATCATGCGGCCGGCCGCCTCGATGGCCTCGGTCGCCACCGTGCCCTGATAGGCAATGACGACCTCGGCATTCGGGCCCGGTTCGCGCAGCCAGTAGGCGCCGTCGATGACGCCCTGCTGGAAGCCCGGATCCGGCCGGCGCAGCACCTGCTCGACCGGACGCGTCGACAGGCGCAGGTAGACCGAGCCGCCGGTCTCCTCGCGCAGCCAGGTGCGTTCGTCCAGATCGCCCTTGCCTTCGCGCTGCATGTAGTCGAAGGCCCAGTCCATGATGATCGCCAGCTCGTCCAGATAGGCCGGCTCGAAACTGGCAAGGCCATCCTGCGACATGCCGATCAGCGGCGTACCGATGGACTGGTGCGCCCCGCCCTCCGGAGCCAGCGTGACACCGGACGGCGTGCCGACCAGCAGGAAGCGGGCATCCTGGTAACAGGCATAGTTGAGGGCATCGAGGCCGCGCACGACGAAGGGATCGTAGACGGTGCCAACCGGGATCAGGCGCTCGCCGAACAGGCTGTGCGACAGGCCCGCGGCCCCCAGCATCAGCATCAGGTTCATCTCGGCAATGCCGAGTTCGATATGCTGGCCCTGCGGCGAGAAGGCCCATTTCTGCGCCGACGGAATGCGCTCGTCGCGGAACGTGTCGCCACGCGGATCACGGGCAAACAGCCCGCGCCGGTTGACCCAGCCGCCGAGGTTGGTCGAGACGGTCACGTCCGGCGAGGTGGTGACGATGCGGTCGGCGAGCGGGCCGCCCGCGCGCGCGATCTCGTCCATGATCTTGCCGAAGCCAGCCTGGGTCGAAAGCATCTTGTCGGACAGCGCCACGACACCCGGCGCCGGCAGGGTCTCGGCGGTGTAACGCCGGCGGCCCCGGGCAAAGAACGGCACCGTGCCGAGGAAGGCCTTCAGCCCGGCCACATCCTCGACGGCGGCAAAGGGCTCCCACTCCGCGCCGTGCGGCACGCCCATGCGGCCGCGGAATTCTTCCATCTGCGTCGGCGTCATCAGGCCGGCGTGGTTGTCCTTGTGCCCGGCCAGCGGCGTGCCCCAGCCCTTGATCGTGTAGGCAAGGAACACGGTCGGCCGCTCGTCCTGCGCACTGTCGAAGGCGTCCTTCAGCGTGTCGAGGCAGTGTCCGCCGAGGTTCTCCATCAAGGCGGCAAGCTCTGCATCCGAGCGGCGGTCGATGAGCGCGGAGACAACCCCCTGGTCGCCCAGATCCGCCATCAGCCGCTCGCGCCAGGCAGCCCCGCCGCGGAAGGTCAGCGCGGAGTAGAGCGCATTCGGGCAGGCGTCGATCCAGGCACGCAGCTTGTCGCCGCCAGGCTCGGCGAAGGCGGCCCGCTGCAACGCGCCATGCTTGAGACGCAGCACACGCCAGCCGAAGGCGTCGAAGATCTGCTCCATGTGAGCCCACAGGCCCTCGCGGACGACGCCGTCAAGGCTCTGGCGGTTGTAGTCGATGATCCACCAGACATTGCGGACCTCGTGCTTCCAGCCCTCCTGCAGCGCCTCGTAGATGTTGCCTTCGTCCAGCTCGGCGTCGCCGATCAGCGCCACCATGCGGCCCTTCGGCTGCTTCAGCCAGCCGTGGCCTTCGAGATAGTCCTGCGTCATCGAGGCGAAGATCGGCAGCGCCACACCGAGGCCGACCGAGCCGGTGGAGAAATCGACGTCATCCACGTCCTTGGTGCGCGAGGGATAGCTCTGCGCCCCGCCATAGGCGCGGAAATCCTGCAGCTTCTCCAGCGTCTGGTTGCCCATGAGATACTGGATCGCATGAAACACCGGCGAGGCATGCGGCTTCACCGCCACCCGGTCTTCCGGCTTCAGCGCATGGAAATAGAGCGCGGTCATCAGCGACACCATGGAGGCGGAGCTGGCCTGATGGCCGCCGACCTTCACATCGCCGTCGCCCTTGTCGCGCAGGTGGTTGGCGTTGTGCACCATCCAGCAGGCCAGCCACAAGAGCCGCTGCTCGATCACCTTCAACTGGTCCATCATCCTGTCTCCTCGCCACGAACCGTACCGTTCGGTACCGCTTCCAGGCCCAAGTCATGCCAGCATTTCACAGCAAGATGTTACCGGATCGTGCGTTCTTCAACGCCCGAACCGGAACACCATTTCGCAATTCTGCTGCCGAGAGGTTTTTCTTCACCGCTTGCAGCGAGGGGCAAGGAAATCAGGCTGCCGCTGCGTCCCGGCCCGCCAGCGCGCTGTCCAGATCGCCAAGGATGTCGGCGACGTCCTCAAGGCCCACAGACAGGCGGATCAGACCTTCCGCAATGCCATGCGCGGCCCGCTCTTCCGGCGTGTAGGTGGAATGGGTCATCGAGGCCGGATGCTGGATCAGGCTTTCGCAATCGCCGAGCGACACCGCGCGCCGGATCATCATCAGGCGGTTCATCAGGGCGGAGCCGGCGGCAAAGCCACCCTTCAGTTCAAAGGCGATCATGCCGCCGAAGCCCGGCATCTGGCGGCGGGCCAGCTCATGCTGCGCGAAGCTTTCGAGACCCGGATAGTAAACCTTGGCCACCGACGGATGCACCTCCAGGAAGCGCGCCACCTCCATCGCGGACGCGCAGTGGCGCTCCATGCGCAGTTTCAGCGTCTTGAGGCCACGCAACACCAGATGGGCATTGAACGGCGCCATCACGGCGCCCGTCATGTCCTTCATCCCGACC
The DNA here is from genome assembly GCF_009915765.1 of Pannonibacter sp. XCT-53. Classification (NCBI taxonomy): domain Bacteria; kingdom Pseudomonadati; phylum Pseudomonadota; class Alphaproteobacteria; order Hyphomicrobiales; family Stappiaceae; genus Pannonibacter; species Pannonibacter tanglangensis. The sequence continues at coordinate 12,281 of NZ_JAABLQ010000004.1, read as the reverse complement.
AGACGGATCTGCTGGATGTCCGCACCCGGACCCACCGCAATGCCGCCGACCAGATCGCCGTGGCCGCCCATGTACTTGGTCGCCGAATGCACGACGATGTCGGCGCCCAGCTCGATCGGGCGGGTCAGCACCGGTGTCGCATAGGTGTTGTCGACCACGGTGCGCGCACCCGCCTTGCGGGCAATGGCGGAGATGGCGGCGATGTCGACGAGCCGCATGTTCGGGTTCGCCGGCGTCTCGAAATAGACGATCTTCGTCTTGTCGCTGATCGCCGCTTCCAGATCGGACGGGCTCGTCAGGTCCACATGGGTGATGGTGATGCCGAAGCGGGCAAGGCCATGGCGCAGGAAGGCGAAGGTGCAGCCATAGAGCGTCTTGTCGGTGATGACCTCATCGCCCGGCGCAAGAAACGTCCACAGCACCGAGGTGATCGCGCCCATGCCGGAGGCCAGCGCAAGGCCGGCTTCCGCCCCTTCGAGCACGGCGCAGCGCCGCTCCAGCAGGTCGAGCGTCGGGTTGGAAATGCGCGAGTAGAAATAGCCGCCCTCACGGCCGGCGAAGATCGCAGCCCCCTGCTCGGCGCTGTCGAAGGCGAAGGTGGAGGTGAGGTGCATCGGCGGCGTCAGCGCGCCCTCGTTCTCCATCGGGTCATAGCCGTGATGGATGGCGCGCGTTGCAAAGCCGGCGTTGGACTTCAGGGTCATGGGCAACTCCTCCAGATCAGATGATGCAAGGAGAGTACTGCTGACGGACTGGCATGTGCTTTCAAGATATGCCACGCTGACAATCCCAATTGGCAGAACCTGCCAAAACCAGCCCGAGCACAACCGTGATGCCACCGCTTGATACCAAGGATCGCCAGATCATCCGTGCCTTGCAGGAGGACGGCCGCCTCACGAACCAGGACCTCGCCGAGAAGGTGAACCTCTCGCCTTCCCCCTGCCTGCGCCGGGTGCGCTTGCTGGAGGAGCGCGGGGTCATCACCGGCTATGCGGCCAAGGTTGACGCAGCCGCCTGCGGGCTGGAGATCACGGCCTTCATCCGCATTTCCCTGCAGCGGCACGAGGGCGCGAATGTCTCGGACTTCGAGGCCCGCGTCCGCCGCATCCCGGAAATCCTCGCCTGTTATCTGATGACCGGCGAGGCGGACTACCTGCTGCGCGTGGTCGTCGCGGACCTCAAGGCCTACGAGGCGTTCGTGCGCGACCAGCTGCACCACATCCCGGGCATTGCGTCGATCAACACGAGCCTCGTCTATGGCGTCGTCAAGGAAACCAGCGTGTTCCCCTGACCATGCCTCGCGGAGGCGCGCGCCAGACCCAAGCTCCCACAGCCGCCCTCAGGTGCCCTCGGGCGTCCTCAGGCGCACACGGCCCCAGACAGCTGCAGGGGGCGCTGTTCCGCGGGCTGCTCGTCTGCAAGATTGGCGGACAGGAGACGGCCGAACACGGAGCCAAGACCGATCAGCACCGGGGCGTCACCAAAGCCGGCCATCGTTTCGCTGGTCAGGTCGGCCATCGTTCCGGTCCAGATCCGCTCGTCGGGCCGGCTGACATTGGCATGGACGACGACCGGCAGATCCGGGCGGACGCCTTCGGCCAGAAGCCGCGTCCGGAGGCTGTCGGCCATGCGCCGGCCCATGTAGAAGACCGTGGTCGCCGCCTCGCTCGACACTGCGTCAAGATCCAGCGTCCCGGGCAGGCCGCCGGACCGTGAATGGGCCGTCATCAGGCGCAGTGTCTGGGCGTGATCACGGTGGGTGAGTGAAACCTTGAGCCGCGCCGCCATGGCCGAGGCGGCGGTGATGCCCGGCACCACATGCACGGGAATGCCCTCCGCCTCCAGCCGGGCGATTTCCTCGCCCGCCCGGCCGAAGACCATCGGGTCGCCCGACTTCAGCCGCACCACCTTGCGCCCCTGGCGGGCCAGCGAGACCATCATGTCGTTGATGTCACCCTGCGCGCAGCTCTCGCGTCCGCCGCGCTTGCCGACCAGGAGGCGCTTTGCTTCCCGCCGGGCGAGTTCCAGCACCTCGGCGCTGACGAGGTCATCAAACAGGATCACATCTGCCGCCTGCAGCGCCCGCATCGCGGCAAGCGTCAGGAGCCCGGCATCGCCCGGCCCCGCCCCCACCAGTGTCACCTCGCCGACGGTCGTCGTCCCGGCTGCCAGACGGGCGACAAAGGCCGGTGCATCTGCCTCGACCTCCCCTGACGGCGCAGCGGTTGCGGCAAAGGCGAGATCGGAAAAGCGCTGCCAGAACTGGCGGCGCTGACGTATCTGGCCCAGCGCGGCAGCGACATGCCCCCGGATCCGCCCGGCAAAGCCCGCCCAGGCCGACAGGCTGCGCGGTAACAGCGTCTCGATGCGCTGGCGCACCGCCTGCCCCAGCACGGGTGCGGCCCCGTCGGTGGAAATGCCCACCACCAGCGGCGAGCGGTTGACGATGCCGCCGAACTGGAACTGGCAATGCTCTGGCCGGTCAATCACGTTGACCGGAACGCCGGCCGCCCGCGCAGCAGCCACGAAGGCTGCGGCCTCTGCCTCTTCCGCGACCTCGGCGACCGCCAGGGCCGCGCCATCCAGATCGGCGGGCGTCCAGTCCCTTGCAGAATGACGGATGCGCGGAGCCAGCGCGGGATCTGCAATGAGGTCGGCCAGATCCGGGCACGGGTCAGAGGCGAGCAGGTGCAGCTCCGCCCCGGTGGCCAGCAGCAGCTCGGCCTTCCAGGCCGCCGGCTCGCCGCCGCCAGCGAGGACCACCTTGCGCCCCGCCAGGGGCAGGAAGACGGGGAGAACGGCCAGAGGGTCCATCCGGGCGACGCGTTTGCGAGACGCAGCAGCATGCAATTCAGGCTGAACGGGCAACATGCGAGGCCTCCTCCTGCAGTTCCATCACATTGGCAATCAGCCGGGCGATTTCGGAGCGACACGAGCCGCAGTTGCTGCCCGCACCGAGGCGCGCACCGATCCCGGCGACGGTCGTGACCCCGGCCACGGCTGCAGCGCCGATCTCGTTGGCCCCGACCTGAAAGCACGAGCAGACAATGGCGCCCTTGTCCGGCTGGTCAGCCGCCGGCCGTCCGGCCAGCAGGTTCCAGCGGGTGGCCGGCATCGGCACGGCCAGGCCCATGAGGCCGCTGGCCCAGCTGCGCGACACGGCAACCGGCTGGCGCGCCAGGAACACCGCGCCGACGAGCCGCCCGTCCAGGAAGGCCATCGCCCGGTAAAGACCATCGCCGCGCGACTGGAACGACAGGCTCTCGGTCCCATGGCCACAGCGCTGCAGCACCTCGGCGGCCAGCGCCTCGGGTTCCGCGTCCTCGAGCGCAGCGAACTCCAGCCGCTGGCCATCGACGCGGCGGCCGGTTCCGAGGGGAGCAACGGCCCAATAGGCAAATGGCAGGTGAGCGGGCACCCCGGCGAGAACCGCAAAGCCATACCAGCGTGCCTCCAGACGGCGCAGGCCGACGATGCTGCGCTTCAGGCCCGGCTGACCGGACTGCGGATCGGTGGCCGCCGACACGAGCACGTCGATGCGCGACCTTGCGGAAAACTGGCCAGTCCAGTGCATCGGCGCAAACACCTCGCCGGGGCGCACCCGGTCGGTCACGACCGCGCGCAGGACAGCCTCGCCCTGTGCGTTGTCCAGCACCACGAGATCCGCCGCCGCGATTCCCCGCGCCTGCGCATCATCGGGATGGATCTCGGCAAACGGCTCGGCGATATGCGCAAACAGCCGCCCGGTGCGGCCCGTCCGGGTCATGGTGTGCCACTGGTCGCGGATACGGCCGGTGTTGAGGACAAGGCTGCCCGCACCGACCACCGCCGGGACTGGCGGCGTCACGGCCACAAGCCGCGCCCGGCCATCGGACGTGAAGAAGCCGCCGTTGGCGAACAGGCGCCCGCCCTGCGCTGGCAGGCTGGTTGTCTCCGCAGGTTGCGGCCAGAGGAAAGGGGCAAGGGCATCATAGGCCTCGGCCGAAATGCCGGCATGGGCGCTGATGTCGAAATCCCGGCTGCCATGGTTGCCGGTGCCGGACAGCCGCGCGTGCTCCGAAAAGATCGCCGCCGGGCCGTCATAGGCAAAGCCCGCGGCGTGCCCCATGCGCCGCGCGACCGCGGACAGGATTGCCCAGTCAGGCCGTGCCTCGCCCGGCAGCGGCAGGAAGGCACGCTGGCGCGAAATGCGCCGTTCGGAATTGGTCACCGTGCCCTCCTTCTCGCCCCAGGCCGCCGCCGGCAGCAGCACATGGGCATGACGGGCGGTGTCGGTGGCACGGATGACATCGGACACGACAACGAAGGGACAGCGGCTGAGCGCCTCCGCCACCCTGTCGGCATTCGGCAGGCTGTCGACCGGGTTGGTGCCCATGATCCAGACGGCCTTGATCCGGCCGGCATGAATGGCCTCGAACAGGTCGACCGCCTTCAGGCCCGGCCTGGCCGCAAGGCGCGGTGCCGCCCAGACGGCCTGCACGATGTCCCGATGCGCCGGGTTGTCGAGATCCATATGGGCGGCCAGCATGTTGGCCATGCCGCCCACCTCGCGCCCGCCCATCGCATTGGGCTGGCCGGTGACGGAAAACGGCCCCATGCCCGGTCGCCCGATCCGGCCCGTGGCCAGATGGACATTCAGGATGGCATTGACCTTGTCCGTGCCGCAGACAGACTGGTTGACGCCCTGGCTGTAGACGGTCACGACCTTTTCCGTGCGGGCAAACAGCTCATAGAAGCGGCCGACATCGGCGGCGGCAAGACCGGCGGCAGCGGCGACGGTGGCGATGTCGCAGGCCGACGCCGCCGCAAGCGCTGCCTCCGCCCCGTTGGTGTGCCGGGCCAGATAGGCCTCATCGAGCCGCCCGGCCAGTCGGCCACGAGATAGTAGTTCAGCGCCGGCCGGCACTTGGCGCAGCCGCCGGAGGAGGACCAGCCAAGCTCCTGCATGACGGCGGGGATCGATTTCAGCTGCCTGGCCTTGATCAGCCGCCGGACATCATCATGGCTGTGCGTGGTGCAGCCGCACATCGGCTTCACGGCCTGCGCCTGGAACCGGTCGCCGAGGGTCAGCTGCATCACCTTCTTGACAAGGCCCGTGCAGCTGCCGCAGGAGGCCGAGGCCTTGGTATGCGCCCTGACGTCCTCCAGCGTGGTCAGCCCCCTGGCGGTGATGGTCGAGACGATGGTTCCCTTGCACACGCCGTTGCAGCCGCAGATTTCCGCATCATCCGCCAACGCTGCAACGGCCGCCGTAGGGTCCAGCGCGCCCCCCCCTGATAGGCCTGGCCGAAGATCAGGGTGTCGCGCAGGTCCGCAACATCCGTCGCCTTCTTCTTCAGGTCCGTGAACCAGGCCGCATCGCCGGTGTCACCGAACGGGACCTAGCCGATGATCCGGTTGTCCCTCAGGATCAGGCGCTTGGCAGCCATGCCTTGCGCAATCCGGGTGTCTTCGCCGGGCTGATCAAGGCCGGGAAGATCATGGCGTGCTGCATCGAACTGCATCAGCCCGGTGGCGGTTGGGCACCGGGCGCTGCGGGTGTTTCGGCCTTCATCGGCGAGGCTGAAGCTGCTGCCTGGGCGGAGGCCCCTCGCCGCATTTCGCGGCACAGCTTCTCGATCTGGAGGCCGCCGGATCATCCGTCCTTCTGGCGCCATCGGCCATCGGACGCGCCAATGCCGGCGGCGGTCTCAATCTTTTTGTTCTTGGGTTTGCCTGTGCCTTTGCACCGGGTTCACCGCTGGTTCCGCCGCTGCTGACGCGGGCGATCGAGCATTTTGTGTCCTGCCATCGCGGCTACTTCCTGAAGCGGCTGATGCGTGAGGACCCTGCCCGGGTCGCAGAAATGTTTGTGCGCTCGGGCATGCGCAGCATTGGCAGCTTCGCGACGGCGGACGGAGCGCGCGTGGCAACGCTGATGGAGCGGTCAGATACATCCCCGCTTTTTCCGCATTCCCCGGCTGCAGTGCTGTTCCAGTTCCTGCCACCGCTGATCGGCTTTTCTGCCTCGGAGCGGCGTGTGCTGGAGCTGGCGCTGGACGGACTTTCGGATGGCGAGATCGCAGCCGAGCTGTCGCTGTCGCCGCATACGCTCAAGCGTCTTTGGCGGCTGGTATTGTCCCGGTGTGCCGAAGCGTTGCCGGACGTGTTTGAAGACTGCGGCACGATCAGCGGCATCACAGGTGTCCGCGGCCCGGAAAAGCGCCGCCATGTCCTCCGCTATGTCCGCCACCATCCGGAGGAACTGCGCGCCTATCGCATGGCCGTCCGGGTTTGAGGGTTGGGCGGCGCGCGCTCCGGGGATTATAGAAAAACAACGTCCCCAACCAAAGCCATCATCCTGTGGCGAGATACCTCGCCCGTGGAGCCGAGACAGTCCTCTTCGTCCTGGCTGAAGCCATGGAAGGCGCGCAGGTGAATGGTCCGGGGGATATATGGAAGGTCACTCACTGCGCAGCCTCCTGCAGCGCGTCCGCATCCACCGGTGCCAGCGCCTCGGCCAGCAGCGCGTCGAGCAGTTTCTTCCGCGTCTCATCGGCGCTGGTCAGGCTGGTTTCCAGCTGATCGCAGAGCGCCATGAGTTCGTCGACCTTGGCGACGATGCGGCGTTGCTCGGCGAGCGGTGGCAAGGGGAAGCGCACCTCTTTCAAATTTGAAGCACTTACGCCCCAATTCCCCACGGTCGTAGCGCAAATGCTCTCGATTTCCGCTCGCACCAGATCACTCTCTGATGCTAATCTTAGGTACTCTGGAATAGCTACGCTGCGGTCGGTACGTATCCTAATTAGCTTGTCGGGATAGATCGGCTTTAGGCCGAGGTAGTCACGGAAGATCGTCATCCTCCCCACATAGGCCTTGTTGCCGTTGAAGCGGCAGGCCAACAAATCACCGGGCTGCAGGCCGTATTGGAGGAGCGCTTTTGAATCGATTCCGCTGATGAGTTTGTGCTCCTCTTCAGCCAGCACTCCATCCTGCCTAATGGTACCCGCGCTTATTCGGAGTATTGGGTGGCCATCGAGAGCGTCATCTGGCTTGCGGGAGTAACCATTCCTCGTATCCTCCGACAGCAGATTCTTCAGTCGGGCATAGGACCAGTCTAGGGGGATCGCCTCATGCTGGTCGCTATCGGAAGGCGGACGCAGATTGCTTTTCTCATCCGCCGGGTCCTGCGGCACGAGCTTGCCGCGGACGGCGAGGTTGAGGATGGTCTGGCGCAACTGCTTGATCTGGTCCGGGCGGGCGGTGAGTGCCGGCAGGGCATCGAGCGCGAAGCGGGCGTCATCGCGGAAGGTTTCCGGGTCGGGGGTGTTGAGCCGGGCAAGGCTTGCCGCCGCCAGCCGGTCTCGCTTCGTTTCCCGCTCCGTTCGCGCCCCTTCCAGTTTGTCGCACAGCGCCATCAGTTCATCGACTTTGGCGACGATGCGGTGTTGTTCGGCGAGGGGTGGGAGAGGGAAAGGCAAAACGGCAAAATCAGCGTCGTTAATGGCTGGATACGCGAGCCCACGCTGAGTCTCTTCGACGCATTCCACCATAAACGGGCTTCTAAGGACCGTCCAAATGTAGCGCGGCACGACATATCCGTGCCCGTTCAACACTGCAAATGCCGTGCTTGCAATCGGCTTCGGCACGAAGTCCGTATCGATCACCGCAATATTCAAAAGGTAAGGGCGAACACAGGAATAGATTACGTCTCCCCGCCTGACCACCTTACGCGCTCGGCTAGGGGCATCATTTGCGTTGAGGATACTTGGCTCGCCAACAACACCTTCTTCTTTATTGATCGCGCCGACATCGATGTAAGTGAAAGCGTCGGTTGGCACTTCTTGTCCACGATCGCTTGTTACCTGCCGAATGCGAACCCAGTTCCAAGAATGAGGTAGCTCAAACGGTGGTCTATCGACCGGCTCAAGAGCTTTCGGCTTTCGTATCTCACCAGCTTTGGCCAAGCGCTCTTTCTCGACCATGATCCTCTTCAACAACTCCGACGCCGGTTCATCCGACGGGTCCTGCGGCACGAGCTTGCCTCGCACCGCCAGATCGAGAATGAACCGTCGCAGCCGGGCAATCGCATCCGGGGCATCGGCAATCTGTTCATAATGCTGCAACAGGCGCTCGGCGTTCATCGGGCCAGCGCCTCGGCCAGAATGCTCTTCAGCTGGTCGCGCAGGCGGGCCGCGCTGGTCTCGGCCGCCATCAGCTCTTCCAGCAGGGTCTCCGGGTCGCCATGGTCATCGGCCACTGTGTGCGGGTTCTTGAAATCGAGATTGTAGCCGCGCCCCTTCACCTCTTCGAGGGTCACACGCCAGGCCTGTGGGCCTTCCTCACGGCCCTTGCGCTCCTTGCCGCCCCACCAGTCGACGCAATCCTGCAGGTGCTCCTGCCGGATCGGCTTGGTCATGGAATAGGCCTTCTGGCCCTCCGGCACGCGGTGTTCCCAATACCAGATGTCCTTGGTCGGCGTGCCCTTTTCGAAGAACAGCAGGTTGGTGCCGATCGAGGCATAGGGTTTGAAGACGGAATTGGGCAGGCGGACGATGGTGTGGAGATTGCACTCCTCCAGGAGATGCTCCTTCAGCCGCGTCTTGATGCCCTCGCCGAACAGCGAGCCATCCGGAAGGACGACTGCGGCGCGGCCGCCATCCTTCAAGAGGCGCACGATTAGCGCCAGAAACAGGTCTGCGGTTTCCTTGGTGCGGAAGGTCGGGAAGTTGTTTTCGATGCCATCTTCCTCGCGTCCGCCAAAGGGCGGGTTGGTGAGCACGATATCGACGCGCTCATCCCGCCCCCAGGAGATCAGCGGGCGGGCCAGCGTGTTGTCGTGACGCACGAAGCTCGGGTCCTCGATGCCGTGCAGCAGCATGTTGGTGACGCAGAGCATATGCGGCAGCGGCTTCTTTTCCACGGCGCGCAGGCCGGCCTGCATCTTCTCGCGGTTCTCGGGCGTGCGCACATGGGTCTTCTCCATGTGGCGGATGGCGCAGGTCAGGAAGCCACCGGTGCCGCAGGCGGGGTCGAACAGGGTTTCGCCGGGTTTCGGGTCGATGCGCTCCACCATGAAGGATGTCAGCGCGCGCGGGGTGTAATATTCGCCCGCATTGCCGGCCGATTGCAGGTCGTTCAAAATCTGTTCGTAGATTTCGCCGAAATGCTGGCGCTCCGTCAGGCTGTTGAAATCGACATCGCTGATCTTGTTGACCACCTGACGGATCAGCTGGCCGGATTTCATGTAGTTGTAGGCGTCCTCGAACAGTTCGCGCACCACGCGGCGGCGGTCGCCCGCCTGCGCCGAGATCGGCAGGCCTTTCAAGGCCGGAAAAAGCTGGTTGTTGACGAAATCCAGCAGCGCCTCTCCGGTGATGCCTTCCCGGTCTGCCGCCCAGTTGCGCCACCGGAACTTCTCCGGGATCGGCGAGACGTAGTCGGCCTGCGTCAACTCCAGTTCCTGGTCCTGATCGTCCATGATCTTCAGGAAAAACATCCAGCAGAGCTGGCTGATGCGCTGCGCATCGCCATCAACGCCGGCATCCTGGCGCATGATATCCTGGATGGATTTGACGGTGTTACGGACGGACATGGGGCTGCTTCATTCTGCTGTTGGCGGCATGGGCACGTCGGAGGGTGTAGCCTCAGGAGGCATCCTCGTAAATTGCGTTCTGCATCGCATGGACCGCCTGTTCAAATGCGGCCTTGCCGCCAAAGGCGCGGACAAGCTCGACAGCGGTGCCGAGCGTGTTGGCCGGCGGTATCTTGAGCACATTCGTATCGTCGAGGTTCAAGACGCCTTCATCGGCATATTTGGACAAGAGCACATCCAGCACGGCTCGCGCCTTGCCCTCATAGCGGGCAAAGACATCGCGCTTCTTCACGTTGTCGGCGCGCTCCCGCCGGGTCAACGGCTTTCGATCAAAGGCAATGTGGCAGACGAGATCGAAGGGATCGAGGTCGATGCCAAGCTCCTTGGCGATCATGTCCAGCGGCAGGCCCTCAGCCGCGAGTTCCTTCACCAACGCGTCCTTGCGGCCCTCGGATTTCCAGCGTTTCAGGAAATCGTCGAGGCTGGCGAAATGGCGCAGCAGTGCCGCCTTGGTGAAATCGCGCAGGCTTTCGGTGACGAGCTTGCCATTGGCATCCAGGTATTCGACACGCTCGGCGACAACCGTTGCACTGATGCCATCGACATACACCTTTTTCTGGGCGTTTGTGCCGCCCGCAGGAAATGTAGCGTTTGCACCAGGAGCGGTTGGCGGTGCGGTGGTGTATCCTTCTTGGTCTGGGTGTGCAAAACCGGTGTTGTCATCATCGGGCGGAGTGATCGGACTGCCAGCTCCCGCCACATAAATCTGCACCGGATCACCATCGAATTCGGGATCGGCGAAGTGGTTCGCCGCCCCCCGGAAATCCATCAGCGTGAAATAGTATTTCTGCGTATCCTCGTGGATCCGCGTGCCGCGTCCGACGATCTGCTTGAACTCCGTCATCGATCCGACCGGGCGATCCAGCACGATGAGGCGGCAGGTCTGGGCATCTACGCCGGTAGAAAGCAGCCGAGAGGTCGTCACGATCACCGGGTAGCGCGATTCCGGATCGATGAAATTGCCGATCTGTGCCTGACCGAGCGTGTCACTTCCGGTGATGCGCATGACATAGCGGGCGTTTTCGTCGCAAAGGTCCTTGTTATCGTTGATCAGCGCCTGACGCATGCGGGCCGCATGTTCTTCGTCAACACAGAAGACGATGGTCTTCTGGAAGCGGTCCCCGCTGTCCTTGAGAAACTCGGTCACTCTGGCGGAGACCAGCTTGGTGCGATCATCCAGAACCAGCGTGCGGTCGAAATCCTTGGCGTTATAAATGCGGTCCTCGACCTCCTCGCCATTGCGGTCCAGCTGGCCCTTTTCCGGTCGGTAGCCGTCGACATCACGGTCGATATGGACCTTGATCACCTTGTAGGGTGCAAGGAACCCGTCGCTGATGCCTTGCTTCAGCGAATAGGTGAAAACCGGTTCGCCGAAATAGGCGGTGTTTGACACGTACTCAGTCTCTTTCGGCGTCGCCGTCAGACCGATTTGGGTCGCAGCAGAGAAATACTCGAGAATTTCACGCCAGGCGGAATCCTCCGCAGCGCTGCCGCGATGGCATTCGTCGATGACAATCAGATCGAAGAAATCCGGCGAGAATTCACGGAACAGCTTCTGCCGTTCCTCCGGGCCGGTGATGGCCTGATAGAGCCCAAGATAGATTTCAGACGACGTGTCGATGCGGCGTCTGCGATCAAGCGCCAGTGGCAGCGCCTCTTCGGTTCCGTCCGGACGCTCAATCGTCTTCGACTTTGTCGACAGCTTGGCCATCGCGCCGCCGAAGGGGCGGAAGTCGTTGACCATTGTCTGGTCGATCAGCACGTTGCGATCAGCCAGGAACAGGATGCGCTTCTTGCGCTTGGCCTTCCATAAACGCCAGATGATCTGGAAGGCGGTGTAGGTCTTGCCCGTACCGGTTGCCATGACTAGAAGGACACGATCCTGTCCCTTGGCGATGGCCTCGATGGCAGCGTTGACCGCGTTGACTTGATAGTAGCGCGGAGCCTTGCCGGTACCGTCGTCGTAATAGTCCTGCAGCACAAGCTCTTCTGCAGAGGTATCCAGCTTCTTCCATCGGCTGTAGAGCTTCCAAAGTTCATCAGGAGACGGAAACTGGTCCAGGCGAAGGTTTTCCTCCTTTACATTCCGCAGGCCGGTACGGTCATGGAATACGAAGCCGTCGCCGTTTGACGCAAAGACGAAGGGAATGGCGAGCGTCTCCGCATAGTCCAGTCCTTGCTGCAAGCCATCGCCCACCGCGTGACTGTTGTCCTTCGCCTCAATGAGCGCAATCGGGATATTGGGCTTGTAGTAGAGGACGACGTCCGCCTTTTTGGCGTTGCCGCGCGCGACGAGCTTGCCACGCACCGTGATGCGGCCCTTGGTGAAGAAGAGCTCTTCCCGGACCTGCAGCATCATATCCCAGCCGGCCTGCTTGACGGCTGGCAGAATGAATTTCGTGCAGATATCGCGTTCCGTCAAAGAGCGCTTGTCCATTCGGGTGCTGTCCCTCACGATCCCATTGAGCACTCAATATGAATAGTGTTCGAGGGGGTAATGCAACCCTGAGATAGCTAGTCACGTACTGCCAGAACGGTCAGGCTTTCAGGGCGCCTTTCGCGAGCTGCCTGTTTGGTGATCTTTGTTTCCGCGCTGGCCCCTGTCTCCCTTCGCCCCTTTTATGTTCACTTTTTGTTCTCTTTCACA